>NZ_CDRNDK010000677.1:0-2586 GCF_977012225.1 Planomonospora algeriensis
TTGAGCACCCGGCTGACCGTCGCCTCGCTCACCCCCGCCTGCGCGGCGATGTCGGCCAGACGGGTGACGGTCCCGTCGGCGCGGGAGCGCGGGATCTGTGTCACTTCACCGTCCATCGGCTCCACCTCACCATGCGGGCGGAGGAGGCGGCAAGCCGGACGGCCCACCCCGGCCCGCTGTGAAATTTATTACGTAAACTTTCCGAAAATACTAACATCCCGTCGGCTCCCGCGGGCGGACGACGGCGGCGCGGCCAGGCGATTACCGGAAATCAGTCCGGCTGACGAGACGGGAACGAGGGGGTGACAGAGTTGTGACCTGCAGATGTGTGATTTCTGGTGTCATCTATGGACACACAGCCATATTGCGCGATGTACTACCTCATCAATCACACGGCTGGATCCGGGCATCCTCGTCCGGGAGGAACGAGCGCGCATGAGTACCGTCGTCCTCGACAACGTGACCAAGGTGTACCCAGGGGGGTACCTCGCGGTCGACCGGATGAACCTGCGGGCCGAGGACGGGGAGCTCCTGGTGCTCCTCGGGCCGTCGGGCTGCGGGAAATCCACCCTGCTGCGGATGATCGCGGGGCTGGAGGACGTCACCTCCGGCGACCTGTGGCTCGGCGGCACCCTGGCCAACGACCTCGCCCCGCGTGACCGCGACGTCGCCATGGTCTTCCAGAACGGCGCGCTCTACCCGCACCGCACCGTCCGCGGCAACCTCTCCTTCCCGATGGAGATCGCCAAGGCGGACCCGGAGATGGTCCGGGAGCGCGTCACCGAGCTTTCGAAGGCGCTGCACATCGACGAGACCCTCGACCGCCGCCCTGGAACGCTCTCGGGCGGCCAGCGGCAGCGGGTCGCGATGGGCCGCGCGATCGTCCGGCAGCCCTCGCTCTTCCTGATGGACGAGCCGCTGTCCAACCTGGACGCCGGCATGCGCACCGAACTGCGCATGGAGATCGGCTCGCTGGTCCGCTCGCTGGGGGTCACCACCATCTACGTCACGCACGACCAGGTCGAGGCGCTGACCCTGGCCGACCGGATCGCCATCATGAACCGCGGCGTGCTGCAGGACGTCGGCACCCCCGGCCAGGTCTACAACGACCCGGCCACCGCCTTCACCGCGGCCTTCCTCAACTCCCAGCAGCTGAACCTGCTCTCGGCCGTCGTCCGCACGCCGCAGAACCAGTTCATCCTGCTGGACTTCGGCCCGCACCAGATCACCATCCCCTGGAGCGATCCGCGCGCCTACGCCATCTCCCAGCACGTCGGCAAGCAGATCATCGTCGGCCTGCGCCCCGACTGCCTGGCCCCGGTGCCGGACACCTTCGAAGGGCCGGTCTTCCTCGGCCGTGTCCGGGCCCTGGAGTACCACGGCCACGAGTGGATGGCCTACGTCGAGTCCGGCATCACCTCGGTGAGCGTCCCCGAGCCCCCGGACCCCCGGCTGCAGGCCCAGGCCGGCTCCTCCGCCCAGGGCGGCCGGATCCGCGCGATGATGCGGCGGCTGCTGTCGAGCGGGGAGGCCGAGGCCGAGCCCCAGTACCAGGCGCAGGACCAGTCCAGCGGCACCCACCGCCGGGCCGACCTCATCGTCCGGGTCGGCTCCCGACCCGTCTGGCGGGCCGGGGAGCCCGCCCGGGTCGGCGTCGACGCCACCCGCCTGCTGCTCTTCGCACCCGACGGTTCCCGGATCGACCCGCCGCACCGCTGATCGGCTCCCCGCCGGACGGGACGAGCACACCGTGCCCGCCTTCTGGAACGTGACAGGCCGCTGGAACGTGACAGAGGGCGGCGCTAGGAGCCGGCGATGAGGGAGACGATCTCGACGACCCTGCCGGCGCGGTCCACCTCCGCGCGGTGGAACGACGGGCCCGTGGTCCGGGCCAGCACCAGGTGCATCCCGGCGACGGGGACGGGCAGGCTCATCAGCCGGTGGGAGCCCGACGTCAGGGTGGCCGGGCGCAGCGAGGCGAGGTCGGCGAGCTTGACCCCGGCGATGCCGCCGTCCTCGTCGAGGGAGGGCGGAGCCTGCCAGCTCCGGTGCACCAGGCCGTCCCCGTTGGAGGAGAGGGCCACCGCCCACTCGGCGCCGACCAGGTCGGGCACGGCGTCCACGAGCGTGGCGAAGGCCCGTGCGGGATCGGTGGCGACGTGGCGGAGCAGGTCGTAGTCGGGGGCGGCCCCCGGGATCTCGCGGGTCGGCCAGACGCCCTCGACGCGGATCCCCGGGACGGCCGACAGCCGGTCCCGGACGGTCGCGGTGTCCGGCGACCCCGGCCAGGAGACCACGAAGTCGTCCACCGCCCGGCCGGTCTCCCGTTCCAGGACCGTCACCTGCAGGATGTCGGCGCCCAGTGTGCCGAGCACCCGGGCGACCTGTCCCAGGGCGCCCGGCCTGTCGGGGAAGGACACCCGTAACCGCAACATCATGACCGATCACCTCTCTCTGGCCCCCAGGGTGTCCTGGACAGGTTTCACAGATGTTCGGAGGAGATGTCCAGGATATGTCCTGTGGTGCGGAACCCCCGGGAGGGGCGGCCGATACGCCGGCCCGCCCGGAGCTCCGTCCCCGGGCGGC
>NZ_CDRNDK010000678.1:0-2583 GCF_977012225.1 Planomonospora algeriensis
GGCGGCGGAGCCCGCGCCCGAGGCGAGGGCGGTGCCTCCGCCGGCGCCCAGCAGAGCGGCGGTCCCGGCGGCGGCGAGTGCGATCCTGACGATCAGGTGTGACTTGTTCATGACTCCAGCCTTCCGCGGCCTCGGATAGGGCCGCGCTAAGAACCGGCTAAGGGTCCGCTTCCGGCCAGGAACAGGGTGACGCGCGCACCGCCCGGGGGGGGAGATGCCGAGGGTGAGCGCGCCACCCGACGACTCGGCGGTACGGCGTGCGATGTCCAGGCCCAGGCCGGTCGACCCCGCTCCGCTCTCGCCCCGGCCCAGGGGGTCGGCCGTGCCGAACCCCGGCCCGGCGTCATCGACGGTCAGCAGGGCGCCGCCCGGGGCCGGCACCAGCCGTACGCCGAAGGGAGTCCCCTCGTCGGTGTGCGCGAACACGTTGCCGAGCAGGGCGTCCACGCAGGCGGCCAGATCGCCGGGGGAGACCGCGACGGTGAGCGGACCGGGGCACAGATCCAGCTCCACGGTGCGGCCCTGGTCCTCGGCGAGCACCGACCAGAACGCCACCCGGTCCCCGACCACCGCGACCGCGTCGCACTCCGCACGGTCCCGTGACCGCCGCCGGGCCTCGTCGATCACCGCGGTGACCGCCCGTTCCAGCGCGTCCACCCGGGCCTCGATCCTGGCCGCCTCGTCCGGGTCGGCGAGGGACTCGGCCTCCAGCCGCAGCCCGGTGAGCGGCGTGCGGAGCCGGTGGGACAGGTCGGCCGCGTGCTCCCGTTCCTCGGCCAGCAGCCCGGTGATGCGCTCGGCGAGGTGGTTGAGCGCGAGGCCGACCGCGCGGACCTCGGGAGGACCGCCGGGGACGGTCCGGGCGGCGAGATCACCGGCGGCGAGCCGGTGGGACACCCCCGCCAGCGACGAGACGGGCCGCGTCATGGCGCGGGCCAGCCGGTCGGCGACCAGCATGCCCAGCCCGACCAGCGCCAGCCCGAGAACCAGCAGCCCCGCCTGCACCCGGGCGACGCCCCCGGTCAGTTCGTCGTCGCCGAGGAAGACCCGGACCACCGCCGTGCCGCCGGGCGCCCCCTGGACCGCGACCAGGATCTCCCGGCCTCCGGGCACCGAGGCGGTGACGCTGCGGCCCCGGGCGGCCAGCTCGACAGCGGCGGACCTCTCCGCGGGGGCGCCGAGGACGCGGCCGTCACCGAGGAAGACGGTGGCCGGGTGCGCGGCCCGCTCCGCGGTCAGGCGCAGGGTCTCGGCGTTCACCGTGCCGGCCGTGCTCGCCGTGCCGACGGCGACGGCCACCGACTCGGCCTCGCCGCTCGCCCGGGCCACGGCGCCGCTCTCGGCGGCGGTCCGCACCAGCAGCAGGAGCGGGACCAGCAGGGCGATGAGGACGAGCGAGGTGGTCGCGGCCACCAGCAGCGCCAGCCAGCGCCTCACGGCCGCCCCACCCCTGCTCCGACGGCGGTTCCGCTTCCCGGAACGGCCAGTGCGGCAGCCCTCACGGCGGCGCGGGTTCTCATGACGGCGTGGGTTCTCGCGACGGCGTGGGTTTCCGCGACGGCGCGGGTTCTCATGACGGCGCGGGTTCTCATGACGGCGCGGGTTCTCATGACGGCGCGGCCAGCCGTACGCCCACGCCGCGCACGGTCTGCAGGTAGCGGGGCTCAGCGGACGTCTCGCCCAGCTTGCGGCGGAGCCAGGACAGGTGCACGTCCACGGTCTTGTCCGCCCCGCCGTACGGGACCTGCCAGACGTGGGTGAGCAGCTCGCGCTTGGTGACCACCTCGCCGGGCCGGCCGCCAGGTAGTGGAGCAGGTCGAACTCCCGGGGGCTGAGGTCCAGCGGCGCGCGTCCAGGGTCGCCTCCCGGGTGCGCGGGTCCATCCGAAGCCCGCCGACGGCCACCGAGCCGTCCGTACGGCTCTCGCCCGCCCTGCGGAGCACGGCCGGATCCGGGCGTCCAGCTGGGTCGCGGTGAACGGCTTGACCACGTAGTCGTCGGCGCCCGCGTCCAGCAGCCTGACCATCTCGGCGTCACCGTCCCGGGCGGTGGCGACGATCACCGGGACGCGGCTGACCGCGCGGAGCATGCGCAGCAGGTCCAGGCCGTCGAGGTCGGGAAGGCCCAGGTCGAGCACGATGAGGTCGGGACGCTCCTCGACGGCCAGGCGGAGGCCGTCCAGGGCGGCGGGAGCGGACAGCACGGCGTGGCCGCGATCCCGCAGCCCCCGGGTGAGGGAGGTGCGGATCGCGGCGTCGTCCTCGATGAGCAGCACGTTCGGCATTTGCCGCCACGTTAGCCGGGCCGGAGCGGTGCCGGAACCGCGTTATCGCTCCCTTAACCATGCCTTAGCGCCGCGGGCGGAGCGGGGATGGGAGGGTGGGGGAATGCGCAGACGGCTCCCTCTCGTCATGGCCGGATGGCTGGTCACCGGTGCCCTCGCGACCGGGGCGGGGGTGGCGGCGGTCACCTTCCTGGGGGAGCCGCTGACCGCCTCCGCGCACCGCCCCCTCTCCTCCGCCGAGGTGCAGGAGGCGCTCGCCCGCGCCCTCCCGCCGCAGCCGGCCGCGGTCGACGGGACGG
>NZ_CDRNDK010000679.1:0-2577 GCF_977012225.1 Planomonospora algeriensis
TCCGGGTCGCCGGCGCGACGGGGAGGTCGTGGGGACCGCCTGGGGGCCGGGGGCGGAGTGGCTGCTGGAGACGCTGCCCGCGCTGCTCGGCGCCGAGGACGACCCGTCGGGGTTCGTCCCCGGGCACCGCGTGCTGCGCGAGGCGGCCGGCCGCCATCCGGGCCTGCGGATCTGCCGGACCTTTCGGGTGCTGGAGGCCCTGGTGCCCGCCGTGCTGGAGCAGAAGGTCGTGCTGGCCGAGGCCCGGCGGGCGTGGCGGTGGCTGCTCCTGCGGTACGGCGGGCCCGCGCCGGGACCCGCCCCCGAGGGCATGCGGGTCTTCCCCGAGCCCGAGGTCTGGTGGTCGATCCCGTCCTGGGACTGGCACCGGGCCGGGGCGGAGGCCGTACGGGCCAGGACGATCGCGAACGCCGCCCGGCACGCGGCGAAGCTGGAGGCGGCCGCCTCCAGCGCCGAGGCCGACCGGTTGCTGCGGGCGCTGCCCGGGATCGGGGTGTGGACCTCGGCGGAGGTGCGCCAGCGCTCCCACGGGGACCCCGACGCGGTCTCGGTGGGCGACTACCACCTGCCGTCGCTGGTGGGCTGGTCGCTGGCGGGGGAGCGGGTGGACGACGCGGGCATGCTCCGGCTGCTGGCCCCCTACCGGGGGCACCGCCACCGGGTCAGCCGACTGCTGAGGCTGGGCGGCGTGCGGCCGCCCGCTCGCGGGCCGCGGATGCCGGCACGGGACTACCGCTCGTTCTGAAGCCGTCGGCTCCGAGTCCGTAGGGCTCCGGGTCGGAGGGTCTCCAGTCGCGACCGTCGCGCGTGTCGGCTCCGATCAGCGGGGCGAGGACGGCGACGGCGGCGAGGGCGACGAAGAACCAGATCATTTCCTGCTCCTTGCGGGGTGTTCCGGTGGGATGCCTCTAATCTATGCAAGCACAAGCATTTATGTCTATCGAGACTTGCTTGAGTGAACTGTTTAGCTTTCCTCAACTGTCCTCGTGATCCGCTCGAGCGCGCGGACGCGCCGACGCCGGGGCGGTGGGTTCAACGGTCCACCCTCGCGCCTTCTATGTCAATTTCTATTAATTTTAGAAGGGTCACCGCGCCGCCCGGCCGACGGAGGCCAGGGACTCCGGTCCCGGAGCGTTGACCTAGTGTGCGTACATGAGCGTCACTCCCACCGAGACCGCGATGCGCCGGGCCCTGGCCCGGGCGCGCGACGGCAAAGCCCTCGACCCGTCCGAAGCCGCCGTCCTGCTGCACGTCAGGGACTCCCACCTGGAGACCCTGCTCGGCCACGCCGGGCGGGTCAGGGACGCGGGGCTGGAGGCCGTCGGCCGACAGGGGATCATCACCTACAGCCGCAAGGTCTTCATCCCGCTGACGCGCCTGTGCCGCGACCGGTGCGGCTACTGCACGTTCGCCACCGCCCCGCACAAGCTGGAGTCCGCCTTCCTCGGCCCCGACGAGGTGCTGGAGATCGCCCGGCAGGGCGCGGCGGCGGGCTGCAAGGAGGCGCTGTTCACCCTGGGCGACCGGCCCGAGGACCGCTGGCACCAGGCCCGCGAGTGGCTGGACGCGCACGGCTACGACGACACGCTGTCCTACGTGCGGGCCATGGCGATCCGGGTGCTGGAGGAGACCGGCCTGCTCCCGCACCTCAACCCCGGGGTGATGACCTGGCGCGACCTGCAGCGGCTCAAGCCGGTCGCGCCCTCGATGGGCATGATGCTGGAGACCACCTCGCGCCGCCTGTTCGAGGAGAAGGGCCAGCCCCACCACGGCTCACCCGACAAGGACCCCGCCGTACGGCTGCGCGTGCTGGAGGACGCCGGGCGTTCCAACGTGCCCTTCACCAGCGGCATCCTGATCGGCATCGGCGAGACGGTGCGGGACCGGGCCGAGTCGCTGTTCGCGCTGCGGAAGGTGGCCCGCGAGTACGGCGGGATCCAGGAGGTCATCGTCCAGAACTTCCGCGCCAAGCCCGACACGGCGATGCGCGGCATGCCGGACGCCGACCTGCAGGAGCTGGCCGCCACGATCGCGGTGGCCCGCCTGGTGCTGGGGCCGAAGACGCGCCTGCAGGCCCCGCCGAACCTGGTCGACGCCGAGTACGACCTGATGATCCGGGCCGGGATCGACGACTGGGGCGGGGTGTCGCCGCTGACCCCCGACCACGTCAACCCCGAGCGCCCCTGGCCGCAGATCGACGAGCTCGCCGCCCGCACGGCCGCCTCCGGGTTCACCCTGCGCGAGCGGCTGACGATCTACCCGGAGTACGTGCTCGCCGGGGAGCCCTGGCTCGACCCGCGGCTCGCCGCGCACGTCGCGGCCCTCGCCGACCCGGTGACCGGGCTCGCGCGGCAGGACGCCGAGATCACCGGCCGCCCCTGGCAGGAGCCCGACGGCGGCTTCGCCTCCTCCGGCCGGACCGACCTGCACACCGCCGTCGACGCCGAGGGGCGCGCCGCCGACCGCCGCGACGACTTCGACCACGTCTACGGGGACTGGGAGGCGCTGAAGGAGCGCCTGCCCGCCGCCTCGCGGACCGTGCCGCCGGGCGGCTCAGGAGGCGGTCGCGCCGCTCGC
>NZ_CDRNDK010000680.1:0-2567 GCF_977012225.1 Planomonospora algeriensis
GACGCCCGGCCGCTGGTCGCGGGCACCGTCTCCGCCGACTGGGACGCCCCCCGCCGAGCCCACCACGATCGGCGTGTTCGGCGCCTTCGCCCCCGCGCTGGGCGAGGCCTTCACCGCCGCCGAGGCGGGCGGGCGGCGGCTGTACGGCTTCGCCGAGCACAGCGTCACCACGACGTTCGTGGGCACCTCCGCCGGCGCCCGCCTCCGGCACGTCCAGCCGACCGGGCGCCTGGAGCTCAACGCCAAGTCCCCGGACATGAAGCGCTCGGCCTGGACGGGCGTGGCCACCCGCGACTTCTCCGACGTGGACGTGGCGGCGCTGGACGCCTCGCTGGCCCGGCGGCTGGAGTGGGCCAAGAACCGGATCGACCTGCCCGCGGGCCGGTACGAGACGCTGCTCCCGCCGGGGGCCGTCGCCGATCTGATGATCTACCTGTACTGGACGGCCGGAGCCCGCGACGCCTTCGAGGGCCGTACGGTCTTCTCCAAGCCCGGCGGCGGCACCCGCGTCGGGGAGGCCCTCGCCTCCCTCCCGGTACGGCTGCGCAGCGACCCGGCCGCCGCGGGCCTGGAGTCCGCCCCGTTCGTGGTCGCGCACGCCTCCAGCCGGCAGAGCTCGGTGTTCGACAACGGCCTGCCGCTGACGCCGACCGACTGGATCGCCGACGGCGCGCTGGCGAACCTGATCCAGACCCGGCACTCGGCCGAGCTGACGAACCTGCCGGCCACCCCCGCGATCGACAACCTGATCATGGAGGGACCGGCGGGGGGCAGGTCGCTGGAGGAGATGATCGCCTCGACCGAGCGGGGCCTGCTGCTCACCTGCCTGTGGTACATCCGCGAGGTGGACCCGCAGACGCTGCTGCTCACCGGGCTGACCCGCGACGGCGTCTACCTCGTGGAGAACGGCGAGGTGGTGGGCGAGGTCAACAACTTCCGCTTCAACGAGAGCCCGGTCGACCTCCTCGGCCGCGTCACCGAGATCGGGGCGAGCGAGCAGACGCTGCCGCGCGAGTGGAACGACTACTTCACCCGCACGGTGATGCCCCCGGTCCGGGTGCCGGACTTCAACATGTCGACGGTCAGCCAGGCGAGCTGATCCGGCGCGGCGGGCCGGGGGCGGGTCCGCGCGGATCCCCGGCGGGTCAGTCGTCCTCCAGGCGGAAGCCCACTTTCAGGCCGACCTGGAAGTGCGCGATCTCCCCGTCCACGATGTGCCCGCGGACCTCGGTCACCTCGAACCAGTCGAGGTGGCGCAGGGTCTGCGCGGCGCGGCGGACGCCGTTGCGGACCGCCGCCTCGATGCTCTCACCCGACGTGCCGACTATCTCGGTCACCCGGTACGTTCGATCCGTCATTCCCCCGTCTTACCCGGAAGCCATGATCACATGACCGTTCGCATCCGATCGATCCGAGGTCTACGTTGGAAGGTGTGAGGGGATGGCGCAGGCGCGGGACGGTTCACCAGGTGACCGACGCCCGGCCCTCGCTGAGCGAGGACATCGGGCGGCGGGAGCGGAACTATCTGATCAAGATGGGGATCCGGCTGGTCTGCCTGGTCCTCGCCTTCACCGTGCCCGCACCGATGGCGATCAAGATCCTGCTCTTCGCCGGAGCGATCTTCCTGCCGTACATCGCCGTGGTCGGAGCCAACGCTCCGCGGGGCGGGGCGCCCGCCGACCCGGGCTTTACCGATCCGGGACAGAACGAGATCCCGAGGCACCGGCGTGAGATCGGGTCGTGACTAAGTCTTGACGCATCCTCGGGGTTGGAGGTGTACGCTTTAAGCAAGTGCCCTGGTCCCCCGTCGGGGCACGTGCCGGCGTTCCGGGCCCCCGTCGGAACGCCGATGAAGCGACGCCGGGTGGTTTGCCCCCGTAACCACCCGGCGTCGCCCTTTTCCCGGACTTCCTGTGTCCTTCCAGGTTCCCTGCGGTCCTCTCAGGTTCTCTACGCGTCGCCCAGCGTCTCCGTGGTCGCCCGCTCCCAGTTGCGGGCCAGTTCGGTCACCCGCTCCACCGCGTCGGGCGGCGCCGTTCCCGCCCCCTGAGCCAGGCCCAGCACGTAGGCCGTCAGCGGTGCGGCCGGGCGGGCCACTCCGTGGGCCACGTCCTTGGTGAGGTCGAGCAATGCGTCCCGGTCCACCTGCGCGGGGTCGACGCCGAGCTCCTTGCAGACCAGAGCGGTCCACTCCTCCAGCACGTTCACGTCCTGCTCCTCACATGTGTCAGATCGTCCAGCGTGTCGCAATCGAACCACGGTTCCCCGGGCAGGTGGAGCCCGACCGGGTTCAGCGGTGCCAGCAGCCCCCGCAGGGACCGTCCATCGTAGGCGGAGAGCGCCTCCGCGAGCACCGCCGTACGCCAGGCCCCCACCAGCCACTGCTGGTGGCCGTCTTCGTCGACGAGCAGGGCGCCCGCGACCTCTCCGCCCTCCCCGTCCGCCTCCTGTCCGCCGCCCGCCGCGCCGAGGAGCGCCTCGACGTGCCGGGCACGCAGGAACGGCAGGTCGGCGGCGAGCAGGACCACGAGGGGGGGCGTCCACCTCCGGCAGGCCGGCCCGCAGCG
>NZ_CDRNDK010000681.1:0-2552 GCF_977012225.1 Planomonospora algeriensis
TCCCTGACACGGACGCCCCGGCCGCCGGAGCGGCCGGGGGCGGCGGCGAGGAGGAGGGCGGCTGCCGCCGGAGCGGCGAGGAATCGCATCATCCGCCCATGCCTACCAGATGCGCGGCCCCGGCGGGATCTCGGGAGGAGCTCCCGCCGGGCCGGCGGGTCAGGCGGGGCGGCCGGCGATGCGGGTGATGAACGGCTGGACCAGGCGCGCGGCCAGCGGACCGAACGCCGCCAGGATGAGGACGTAGGCGGCGGCCAGCGGCCCCAGGTCCGGGTGGGCGCCGGCGGCCACGGCCAGTCCCGCGATCACGATGTTGAACTCGCCGCGCGGGATGAGCGCGATGCCGGCGCGGATCCGGCCCGCCCGCGCGATGCCCGCCCGCCGGGCCGCGTAGACGCCGGTGAGCAGCTTGGTCGCCATGCTCACCAGGGCGAGCGCCGCGGCGAGCCCGGCGACGGGCAGGATCTTCGCCGGATCGGTCTGCAGGCCGAAGAAGACGAAGAAGACCGCGGCGAACAGGTCGCGCAGCGGGGCCAGCAGCGCCTGGGCGTCCTCGGCCAGCTCCCCCGACAGGGCGATGCCGACCAGGAACGCGCCCACCGCGGCCGACACCTGCAGGTGCTGGGCGAGCCCGGCGACCAGCAGCGCGAGCCCGACGACCTTCAGCAGCAGCACCTCGGAGTTCGGGCTGGAGACGAACGCCTCGATGAACCGCCCGTAGCGGAGCGCGACCAGCAGTACCACGCTGACCGTGGCCAGCGCGATCGCCACCGTGACCGCCCCGCCCGCCAGGGACAGGCCCGCCAGCATCGCGGTCAGGACCGGCAGGTAGACCGCCATGGTCAGGTCCTCGAAGACCAGCAGCGAGAGCACCACCGGGGTCTCGCGGTTACCGATCCAGCCCAGGTCGGACAGGACCTTGGCGGTGATACCGGAGGAGGTGGCGTAGGTGACGCCGGCCATCGCCACGGCCGCGACCGGGCCCCAGCCGAGCAGCAGCGCGCAGACCGCGCCGGGCGCGGCGTTGAGCACCAGGTCGACGATGCCGGCGCGGGCGTTGCCCTTGAGGCTGGTCACGAGCTCGTCGGCGTTGTACTCCAGGCCGAGGGTGAGCAGCAGCAGGATGACGCCGAGCTCGGCGCCGGTGGCGATGAACTCCTCACTGGTCGCCAGGGGCACGATGCCGCCGGTGCCGAAGGCCAGGCCGGCGATCAGGTAGAGGGGGATGGGAGAGATGCCGACGCGCAGCGCCAGCGCTCCCAGGATGCCGAGTCCGAGTAGGACCGCGCCGAACTCCAGGAACAGGATTGCAGTGTGGTGCACTAGCGGCCTAACCGTTGGTGAAGATGTCGGCGACGGCGTCGGTGCTGTCCGGGCTGCCCACCACGACGACGATGTCGTCGCCGGTGAGCCCGAAGTCCGGTGCGGGGCTGGCGAAGACCTGCCCGGCGCGGACCACGGCCACGATGGACGCGCCGGTGCGGGAGCGCACGCGCGCGTCGCCCATGGTCCGCCCGTCGTACGGCGAGTCGGGGGCGATCGGCAGCTGCAGGCTGACCAGGCCCTCGACCTCGCGGTGCAGGGCGTTGAGGCGCTGCACGATGCGCGGGGCGCCGAGCAGCTCGACCAGCGCGTCGGCCTCCTCGTCGTTCAGTTTGACGACCTCGCACGCGCGGTCGGGGTCCTCCTTGTCGTAGATCACCAGGTCGCGGCGGCCGGTCCGGTGGGAGACGACCCCGACCCGGCGTCCGGAGCGTGTGGTGAACTCGTGCCGCAATCCGATCCCCGGCAACGCCGTCTGCTCGACTTCCACCGCGCCGATCCTCCGCTTGTCCGTTTATTGCCTGTGTTTCCCCGAACCTACCAACCAGGGCGGCCGTTCGCCGAACGGCCCCGCAGCGGTGATCACGCCGGCCGGGCTCCTTCCGGCGCGGGGGTTGCGGAAGGGGCCGGCCGGGAGACCCTTCCCCCATGCCTGAGGACCGCCCGTACGACATCGTGCTGTTCGGCGCCACCGGGTTCACCGGCGCGCTCACCGCGCGGTACCTCGCCCGCCGCGCCGGTCCGGAACGGCGCTGGGCGCTGGCCGGCCGCGACCGGGCGCGGCTGGAGGCGGTCAGGGCGCGGCTCGGCCTGCCGGAGCTGCCCCTGCTGCACGCCGACGCGTCCGACCCGGTCTCGCTGGCGGAGATCGCCCGGCGGACCCGGGTGGTCGCCAGCACCGTGGGCCCGTACGTCTTCCACGGCGAGCCGCTCGTCGCCGCCTGCGCGGCGGCGGGCACCCACTACGCCGACATCACCGGCGAGCCGGAGTTCGTCGACCTGGTCTTCGCCCGGCACCACGCGACCGCCAGGGAGACCGGGGCCAGGCTCGTGCACGCCTGCGGATTCGACTCGGTCCCGCACGACCTGGGCGTCTACTTCACCGTGCAGCGGCTCCCGGAAGGGGTGCCGATCAGCGTCGACGGATACGTGCGGGGAGGCGGGCGGCCGTCGGGCGGCACCGTGCACTCGGCCGTCACGGCGCTCTCCCGCGCCCGGCACGGCGCGCG
>NZ_CDRNDK010000682.1:0-2531 GCF_977012225.1 Planomonospora algeriensis
GCCCGCGGCCCGCTGCTCCGGTCGGTCCGCGGCCCCCAGCCCGCCCACGGCATGCGGCTCAGCCCGCCACGGAGGCGGCCACGGTGGCGGCCAGCCGGTCGAGGGCCGCCTCGGCCTTGCCCCAGCCGGGCGGGACGTCGTCGGCCATGAAGGCGAACGCCACCAGCCGGCCGTCCTTCGTGGTGGTCAGCCCGGCCAGCGTGCTGACCCCGTCGAGGGTGCCCGTCTTCGCGCGGACCAGGCCGTAGGCGGAGTCGCTCTTGCCGAACCGGTGGCCCAGCGTCCCGGTGAACCCGGCGACGGGCATGCCGCTGACGATCGGGTGCAGCGTCGGGTTCGCCGGGGAGACCGCCACCGCGACCAGGCGGGCCAGCGCCGCCGGCGCGATGCGGTTCTTCGGCGACAGGCCGCTGCCGTCGTACACCCGGACGCCCTCGGCCGCGCCCAGCCGGGCCAGCACCTTGTGCACGGCCGCCGCGCCGCCGTCGAAGGAGGCGGGCTCGCCCTCCTTGAGCGCCACGTGCCGGGCCAGCGCCTCCGACAGGTCGTTGTCGCTGAGCGTCAGCGCCCGCTCGACCAGCGCGTGCACCGGCGCGGAGTCGACCCGGGCGATCTCCTTGGCGCCCGCGTCGGCCCCGGCCCGCCTGGCCGTCCGGTTGGCGGCCTTGACCCCGTACTTCGCCAGCAGCGAGACGAACGCCGCGTGGGCGGTCTTGGAAGGGTCGGAGACCCGCTGCCTGCTGCCGGGGGCGGCCTTGCCCTCGTCGACCATGAGCGCCGTCACCGGGGCGACGCTGCCTTCGGGCACGTAGCCGGGCTTCCAGCTGGCGGCGGTGCGGCGGCCGGTGTAGAGGCCGTCGTCGTAGGCCACGGTCACCTTGGTGACGCCCTCGGCCTTGAGCGCCTTGGCCGTACGCGAGGCGAGGGAGGCCAGCGAGGCGGGCCGGGGGTAGACCGAGGGGTCGATCTTCCCGGCCGTCAGGGTCGGGTCGCCCCCGCCGACCAGGACGATCGAGGACGGCGAGGAGCCGCGGACCACGCGGGTGCTCAGCCTGGCGTCCGGTCCCAGGGAGGCGAGCGCGGCGACCGAGGTGACGATCTTCGTGGTGGAGGCGGGGGTGATGCCCCGGTCCGCGTCGCCGGAGAACAGCGTCTCGCCGCTCTCCACGTCGACCACCGCGGCTCCCACGCTCTCACCCAGTGCGGGGTCCCCCAGCGCCCTGGTGAGCCGTTCTGCCAAAGTAGTCTTGGCCGGGAGAGGTCCGTTCCCGCCCGCGGCCAGGACCGGACCCGCGGTGACGACGGGGACGGCCACCGGCTCGGGCGAGGCGACCGGCCGTGCCTCCTTCTCCACCAGCGCGCCGCTGGCGAGCAGGTGGGCGCCGGCCCCGGCGACGAACAGCTGCAGCATGACGAGAGTGACCAACGCCACCCACCGATCACGCCGCATCATGTCGCCGGCCTCTCTTCGATCCCCAGTAACCAATTACGCCTACGAGACATTAACGCCCGACCGGGACTGCCCGGGGGCTTGAGCGGAGGAACCGCGGTGGAGTTCGACGTTCTCGTTGAGATTCCCAAGGGACAACGGAACAAGTACGAGGTGGACCACAAGACCGGCCGGATGAGGCTGGACCGGATGCTCTTCACCTCCACGCAGTACCCCGCCGACTACGGCTTCATCGAGGGCACGCTCGGCGAGGACGGCGACCCCCTCGACGCCCTGGTGCTGCTCCAGGAGCCGACCTTCCCCGGCTGCCTGATCCAGTGCCGCGCGGTGGGCATGTTCCGGATGACCGACGAGAAGGGCGGCGACGACAAGGTCCTGTGCGTCCCCGCCACCGACCCCCGGATGGAGCACATCCGCGACATCCACCACGTGCCCGAGTTCGACCGCCTGGAGATCCAGCACTTCTTCGAGGTCTACAAGGACCTGGAGCCCGGCAAGTCCGTCGAGGGCGCCAACTGGGTCGGCCGGGTGGAGGCCGAGGAGGAGATCGTCCGCTCCATCCAGCGCGCCAAGGACGACGAGGGCGGCGGGCACGGGGAGCACTGAGCCCGGCGTCCGCACGGGTCAGGTGGGACGGGTCGCGCCGACGAGGTCGCTGCGCCACATCGGCGCGATCCGCACGACGTCCCCGGTGCGCGGGGCGTGCACCATCATGCCGCCGCCGATGTACATGCCCACGTGGTGGATGTCGCCCGGATTGCGGGTGATCCGGCCGAAGAACACCAGGTCGCCCCGGCGGAGCCGGTCGAGCGGCACGTGCGGGCCCGAGGTCCACTGCGTGCCCGTCCAGTGGTCGAGCCGGACGCCGACCCGCTCCCACGCCCGCATGGTCAGCCCCGAGCAGTCGTAGCTGCCCGGCCCGTCCGCCGCCCAGACGTACGGCTTGCCGAGCTGGGTGAGCGCCCAGTCGGCGGCGATGTCGCCCCGGGTCGAGGAGTCGAAGCCGATCGGCCGGACGGAGCCGTCTCCCCCGCCGCCCCCGCCTCCGCCGTTGCGGGCCCGCTCCCGCCGGAGCGCCGCG
>NZ_CDRNDK010000683.1:0-2505 GCF_977012225.1 Planomonospora algeriensis
CGGCCGCGCCGCCCAGCATCCGGGCGCAGACCGCCGCCAGCGCGGCGGCCGCGCGTTCCATCAGCGCGCCCTCGGGCAGCGTCGCCATCAGCGCCGCCTCGGCCGCCCTGATCTGGTCAGAGGTGTATGCCGTCCGCATTCCGCCCAATCTACGGGGCCCGGCCCTCCGCGATCACGTAGGCGACGGCGACGCCGCCGTCATGGGTCAGCGAGACGTGCCAGCGGACCACGCCCATGATCCCTGCGACCTCGGCGACCCGGCCGGTCACCCGCAGCTCGGGGCGGCCGTGCTCGGCGGTCACCACCTCGGCCTCCGCGTGGAGCAGCCCGGGCGGGGCCCCCAGCGCCTTGGCGACGGCCTCCTTGGCCGCGAACCGCGCGGCCAGGGACTCCAGCCGCAGATCGCGCTCCCGCTCGGTGAACAGCCGCGTCCGCAGCGCGGGCGTCCGCTCCAGCGTCGTCCCGAACCTGGCCACGTCCACGACGTCCACGCCGATCCCCACGATCACCCGCCCAGGTTAACCGGCCGGACCGCGCACAGCCCGCGCCGGGCCGCCCGCCGTACGGCGAGGGCGGCCACGGCGCCGGTGGCGGTGACGGACGGCCTCGGCGAGGCGCCGGCGGTCACGGGCGGCCGATGCGCACCCGCCACACGCTCGGTCCGGACTCGGCGTAGTCCCAGGTGAACTCGCCCGGGTGCTCGGCGGCGAACTGGTAATAGAGGGGCTTGGGATCGTGGTCGTTGACCAGGACGAACGCCGTGCCCGCCGGCAGCTCCGCGAACGTGGCGAAGATCCGCTCGTGGCGCTGGGCCGGGACCAGGCGGCGCACGTCCAGCTCCCCGACGACTCCCGGGCCCTCCTCCGCCGCGAGTTCGCGGGCGCCGCACCCGCAGCCGCCGCACCCGCAGCCCTGCTCCGGAGCGGGCTCGCCGAGGATCTCGTGCATCCCGTCGAGCAGCGCGGCCAGGTCGACCCCGGCGGCGGCGAGGGCCGGCAGCAGGATGTCGTTCTCCTTCTCCAGGTGCGCCTGGAACAGGGCGTTCAGCGCCGCGGCGGCGCTGACGACCTCCCCCATGCTGCTCGCCTTCTCCAGCTCGGCGACGAGGTCCGCCAGGACGACGTGCTCCCTGCTCATCGCCCGCACGAGCAGCTCCGTCTCGGGCAGGCCCGCCGCGACGCGGTACAGCGTCTCCTCCTCGGCCGCCGCGTGCGGCAGCACCTCCTCGACGCAGAAGGCGACCAGCACCGCGTGGCGGGCGGCCGGCGAGGCCAGCTTGTCGATCGAGCGGGCGATGGTCACGGTGTGGTCGGACATCGTCCGGCCGAGCTGGTCGTGGTGGGCGCGGATCGTCGCCAGCACGGCGTCCTGCGGGTCTGCGGCGGTCTGATCGGTCATGGGAACTGCGCTCCTTGTCTCGCCCCGGCCTGAAAACCGGGGTGCGTACGGTCCCCGGGTGTGCCCGGGGCCTTTCCGGCGAGGGGAGGCCGCCCGCCGGTCGGCGGGCGGCCTCCCTCCGCTACGGCGTGAACAGCGGGGTGCTGAGGTAGCGCTCCCCGGTGTCCGGGAGGACCACGACGATCAGCCGGTCCTCGTTCTCGGGCCGGGCGGCCAGGGCCGTGGCCGCGCTCAGGGCCGCCCCGCCGGACACCCCGGCGAGGACGCCCTCGGTGCGGGCCAGCCGCCGGGCGTCGTCCCGGGCCTCGTCCACGGTGACCCGGACCACCTCGTCGTAGACCCCGGTGTCCAGCACCTCGGGCACGAACCCGGCGCCCAGGCCCTGGATCCCGTGCGGTCCCGCGGTGCCGCCGGACAGCACCGGGGACTCGGCGGGCTCGACCGCGACCACGCGCACTCCCGGCTTCTTCTCCTTCAGGAAGCGGCCCACCCCGGTGACGGTGCCGCCGGTGCCGACACCCGCGACGAGCACGTCGACCTCTCCGGCGGTGTCCTCCCAGATCTCCTGCGCGGTGGTGCGCAGGTGCACGTCGGGATTGGCCGGGTTGGCGAACTGCTGCGGCATGAACCAGCCGTGCTCGGCCGCCAGCCGCGCCGCCTCGGCCACCGCGCCCTTCATCCCGCGCGCCGGGGTGAGGACCAGGTCCGCGCCGTACGCCGCGAGCAGGGCCCGGCGCTCGACGCTCATGCTCTCCGGCATGGTGAGCGTCAGCCGGTAGCCCTTGGCCGCGGCCACCATGGCCAGGCCGATCCCGGTGTTGCCGCTGGTCGGCTCGACGAGGTGGCCGCCCGGGGCGAGGCGGCCCGCGTCCTCGGCCGCCTCGACCATCGCCCGGGCGATGCGGTCCTTGACGCTCCCGCCGGGGTTGGCGGACTCCAGCTTGGCGACGAGGCGTCCGGGCAGGTCGGCGCCGAAGCGCGAGAGCCGTACCAGCGGGGTGCGGCCGATGAGGGACAGGACGTCGGGGTGGATCGCGGTCATCGGGATCGTCTCCTGGTGATCGGCTACGGGAGGGGGGCGGGGCGGACGGCGGGTACGGCGGGGGC
>NZ_CDRNDK010000684.1:0-2498 GCF_977012225.1 Planomonospora algeriensis
CCGGCCTCGTCCGGCGGCCTCCCGCGTCTCCCGCTGCGAGGGCGCCCGCACGAGCGCTTCCGCCGACGCCCCGCCCTCCGCCGGGGAGACCGCTCCGCCCAGCGCCCAGTCGTGGGTCCCCCGGTCGAGCTCGCTGCGCTCCTCCTCGCCCAGCGACGGGACCGTCCCGCCCCGCTGCGGCTTGCTGAAGCTCCCCAGACCCCAGCGGAGGTCGTGCCCGAGCGAGCCGGCCTCCACCTCCGCCATGAACCGGCGCTCCCCCTGGTGGACGAACTCCCGGATGCGCAACCGCCCGTGGACGACGATCGGCTGGCCCACGTGGACCGACTGCGCGACGTTGTCAGCCAGCCCCCGAAAGCACCGGACCCCGAAATACGTCGTCTCGCCGTTGCGCCACTGCTGGTTCTCCCGGTCGAAGTAGCGGTTCGTCGAGGCCACCTTGAGCGAGGTGACCCGCGAGCCGTCCGGGAAGGTGTGCTGGCGCGGCGGGGCTGCGACGTTACCGGTGAGCGTGACGTGGATGTCGTTCATCGTGCCTCCCATGAGAGCGGGCGGGCTGCCCGCGGCATGGAAGACACGATGGCCCGCGCCACCTGGAACGCGGGCCGCGGCCGAGCGCGCTGTGGATGACCGGCCGCGCCCCGGGCGCGGCTGTGGACAACCGACGGCACCGGGCGGCCTCCGGGACCGGGACTCCGCGGAACCCGGTGACCGGACGCCCGCGGAACCCGGCGATCACCCGGACGGCCGGACAGCCGTGTACGGCGCGCAGGGCCGTCCGGGGTCAGCCGCGTACGGCGCGCAGGGCGGCGTAGAACTCGTTGTACCGGGCCAGTTCGCGCTCCACCGGTTCGATCACCATGCTCTCGGCCAGCGCCGCGACCCTGCGGCGCATCTCGCGTTCCAGCCTCTCCCGCTCGCCCGCCGCGCCCAGCACCACGAAGTTCCGGCTGGCCACAGCCGTGAGCAGGCCCAGCCCGAGAACGGAGAGCAGCATCAGGACGACCCACGGCAGCGCTGCGGCGTCGCCGAAGAACGCCAGGCCCTCCGGGATCTCCCCCACCTCGAACACCCCGTAGGCCAGGGCCGTGCCGACCCAGGCGACACCCGCGACGAAGAGCACGACCAGCGTGTACTGCCAGACGAGCAGGGCCCGCCACCAGGCGGGCACCCGGTCCAGGCGGGGGGCGATCTCGGTCAGCTCCTCCGACAGCACCTTCGGCAACTGCGCCGAGCGGGAGCGCGCGGCGTCCCGGACCGCGTTCCGCCAGGCCTCGTGCATGCCCGTGGTGAGGCCGTCCGACAGGGCCTGCACCGCGTTGTCCACCTCCGCGGGCTGCGCGCTCACCGCACCGCCGCTCAGACCCCGGATCTCGTCTCTGAGGTCGCCCAGGCGCAGGCTGTCGAGCGGGTCGGGCCGGAGCTTCGCGATCCAGCGGGCGTACGGCCAGCCGACCCATTCGGCCGACCGCACGCCGTACACGTTCTCCATCGCCTCGCCGACGGCCGGCACGCCGACCGCGTCGCAGAGCGCGTCGGTCAGCCCGATCCGGCGGGCGTCGTCGACGGAGGCGGGCGAGGACGGAGCGCCTTGGGCGGGCATCGCCTTCGCCAGGCGCCGGACCAGCCGGTCGAGGTCGGCCTCCAGCCGCTGGATCGCGGCCCGGCGCCGGACCACGGCGTCGGAGAGGACGGCCTTGAGGTTGTCGACGCCCCTGCCCGTGGTCGCGGAGGTCGTCACGATGACGGGGTCCTCGACCCCTTCACGACGGAGCAGCTCCTCCAGGTCGGCGACGCACTCGGCCAGTTCCTCGGGGCTCAGCCGGTCGACCTGGTTCAGCACGAAGACCGTCACCGCGTCGTGCCCGGCCAGTTCGGTCACGTAACGGCGGTGGGTGGACGCGTCGGCGTACTTCTGCGGGTCCAGCACCCAGACGACGAGGTCGGCGACCTGGATCAGCCGGTCGGCCTCGGTGTCGGTGAGCGCCCGGATGGAGTCGTGGTCGGGCAGGTCGAGCAGGACCAGGCCGTGCAGCCCGCTCTCGCCCTTGTCGAGGGCGCTGGCCCTGGCGAAGCGGTGCCGCCACTGGATCTGCAGCCAGTCGAGCAGCGGTCCGGCGCCCTCCAGCCCCCAGACGCACGCGTGGGTACGCGCCGTGGTGGGCCGGCGCACGCCGGTGGGCGACAGTTCCAGTCCGGAGACCGCGTTGAACAGCGACGACTTGCCGCTGCCGGTGCCCCCGGCGAGGGCGACCACAGTGTGGTCGGAGGAGAGCTTGAGGCGGTCACCGGCGCGCAGCAGCAGCTGCCCCGCCTCCGTGAGGACCTTGGGGTCGACTCTGCCCGGCCCCAGCTCCACGATCCGGGCGATCGCGGCGAGCCGGCCGCCGAGTCCCTGGCGCGTCTGGGCGGTGCCGATGGTGCTGGTCATCGTCACTGCCGCCCTTCGTTCGCGGTACGGCCGGCGGCCCGCGCGGGAGCCGCCGACCGGGCGGACG
>NZ_CDRNDK010000685.1:0-2495 GCF_977012225.1 Planomonospora algeriensis
GCGACCCCGGCGGACACCGCGGCCCCACCGGCTCCCGACGCGCCCGGCCGGGGGAGCGGACAGCACGCGCCGGGTCGAGGGATCGAACCGCACGCGCCCGGCCAGGAGAGCGGACAGCACGTGCCCGGCAGGGGGATCGAACCGCACGCGCCCGCCCCGGAGCAGGTCGCCGAGATGATCGCCGACCTCGACCGGCGCCGGTCGGCGCAGCGCCGCGCTCCCGTGGAGACGGTCACGGTCCCGGTCTGGGTGCACGTGATCACCAGCGGCCGGTCGGCGCGCCCGACAGCGCGGTGCGCAACCAGATCGCCACGCTGAACGCCGCCTACGGCGGCCGGCTCGGCGGAGCCGACACCGGCATCCGGTTCCGGCTGGCCGGGACCACCAGGACGAACAACCCGGCCTGGTTCACCAACCCGATCGTCCACGAGGGCTCGGTGAAGCGGCTGCGCAAGGGCGGCCCGGAGACCCTCAACCTCTACATCGCGCAGCTCAGCCGGCTGGTGCTCGGCTACTCCACCTACCCCTACTGGTACATGAACGAGCCCACCTCGGACGGCGTCGTCGTCGACTGGCGCAGCCTGCCCGGCGGAGCGCTGCGCAACTTCGACCGCGGGTTCACCGCGGTCCACGAGATCGGCCACTGGCTCGGACTGCTGCACACCTTCGAGAACGGCTGCCAGGCGCCGGGCGACGGGGTGGCCGACACCCCGCCCCAGGCGACGGCGACCGAGGGCTGCCCGGCGGGCAAGGACACCTGCTCCGGAGACGGGCCCGACGCGATCCACAACTTCATGGACTACTCCTACGACACCTGCATGTCGCAGTTCACCGCGGGGCAGGGGGTCAGGATGAGGGAGGCGTGGAGGCTGTACCGGGGGACGGGCCCGGACATTAACCTTGACAGGTGACAGCACCGAAGACTCTCGACACTCCATACGCTCCTCCCCGGATCTTCGGCCCGCGCTACCGGACCGCGACCCTCGGCATCCTGCTCGTCGTCACCCTGATCGCCTTCGAGGGCATGTCGATCGGCGCGATCATGCCCGACGTCTCCGAGGACCTGGACGCGCTCGACCTGTACGGCATGAGCTTCTCGGCGTTCCTCATCGCCGGCCTGTTCGCCAACGTGGCCGCCGGGCTCTGGTCCGACCGGCGCGGCCACGCCGTACCGTTCCTGCTCGGCGTGGCCCTGTTCGTGACCGGCATGGTGATGGCGGGCGCCGCCGGGTCGAAGGAGGTCTTCATCGCGGCCCGCGCGGTCCAGGGGCTGGGCGGCGGTGCGGTCATCGTCGCGATCTACGTCATGATCGTGCGGGTCTACCCGCCGGAGGCCCGGCCCAGGGTCTTCGCCGGGCTCTCGTCGGCCTGGGTGCTGCCCGCGCTGGTCGGACCCGGCCTCGGCGGGTTCATCGCCGACACCGCCGGCTGGCGCTGGGTCTTCTACGGGATCGTCCCGCTGGTGGTCCCCGCCCTGGTGATGCTGCTGCCCGCGCTGCGCGGCGGCGACGGCGACACTCCGGAGCCCGGCACCGGACCCCGTTCGCGGCCGCTGCGGATGACCCTGGCGGCTCTGGCGACGGCGCCGGCGGCGGCACGCTGCTCTACGGGGTGGAGCGGCTCGACGCCGCCCCGCTGCCCGGCGGGATCGCCACCGCCGCGGGGCTGGTCCTGCTCGCCGCCGGACTTCCCCGGCTGCTGCCCCCGAAGGCCCTGCGGTTCGGCCGGGGACTGCCCACCACGGTGATGATGCGCGGCGTCCTGGCCTCGGCCTTCTTCGGGGTCAACGCCTACATCCCGCTGGTCCTGCAGAAGGAGCTCGGCTTCACCACCACCCAGGCCGGGGTCGCGCTCACCATCGGCGCGCTGGGCTGGAGCAGTGGCTCCTACCTGCAGACCCGGCGCGAGTTCGACCGGCCCACCCTGGTACGACTCGGCGCCACGGCGGTCACCGCCGGCATCCTGCTGACGACGCTCGCCCTCGTCCCCGGCATGACCGGATGGATCATGGCGCCCGCCTGGATGGTCGCCGGGTTCGGCATGGGCATCGGCACCACCAGCGTGAGCATCACCACCATGCGCCAGTCGCCCGACGACGAGCAGGGCGCCAACTCCGCCGCGCTCCAGGTCGTCGACACCCTGGGCGGCGCGCTCACCATCGGGTTCGGCGGCGTGCTGGTGAACCTGATCGGCCACGACGACATCGCCACCGGGTACATCGCGATCATCGCCATGACGGCGGCCATCGGCGTGCTCGGCACGGCCGTCGCGGGCCGCATGCGCGACCTCCCCTGACCCGGCCGGCCCGTCCCATATCGGAGATCGCCTATGGCCGGACCGCGGCGGGCGAGGCATGGTAGGACGGAAGGCCGGGACCACCGGGAGGAGGAGGCGTGGGCGAACCACCCCACCGGGCGTGGCCGCCGGAGGAACCCCCGCGGCGGGCGCGCGATCCCCGCCGGGCGCGGCCGTACGGGGCTCCGGTGGACCGGGCG
>NZ_CDRNDK010000686.1:0-2495 GCF_977012225.1 Planomonospora algeriensis
CGCCAACGCCCGCTCGTCCCTGGCCGAGACCACCCACGGCACCACCGGCAGCTCCACCCCGCCCGCCCCCGGCTCGCCGGACTCACCGACTCCGCCCAACTCACCAGACTCGACGGGTTGAGCGACTCCGCCGGGCTCACCGGGCTTGACGGGCTCGACGGACTCGGCGGGCGCCTCCTCGATGATCATGTGCGCGTTCGTGCCGCTGAATCCGAAGGCCGAGACACCGGCCCGGCGCGGGCCGTTCTCCGACTCCCAGGCGCGGGCCTCGGTCAGCAACTCCACCGCACCCGCCGACCAGTCCACGTGCTCGGTCGGCTCGTCGACGTGCAGGGTCCGCGGCATGACGCCGTTGCGCATCGCCATCACCATCTTGATGACGCCGCCCACGCCGGCCGCCGCCTGGGTGTGGCCGATGTTCGACTTCAGCGATCCCAGCCAGAGTGGGCGGTCCTCTGGCCGGTCCTGGCCGTAGGTGGCGATCAGCGCCTGTGCCTCGATCGGGTCGCCTAGCACGGTGCCCGTGCCGTGCCCCTCTACCGCGTCCACCTGCGAGGGCGACAGGCCCGCGTCGGCCAGCGCCTCTCTGATCACCCGGATCTGGGAGGGGCCGTTCGGCGCTGACAGCCCGTTGCTCGCCCCGTCCTGGTTGACCGCACTGCCGCGGATGACCGCGAGCACGTTGTGCCCGTTCGCCATGGCGTCCGAGAGGCGTTCGAGCAGCAGCACGCCCACCCCCTCGCTCCACCCGGTGCCGTTGGCCGCGGTGGCGAACGACTTGCACCTGCCGTCGTTGGACAGGCCTCGCTGCTGGGAGAACTCGATGAACGTGTTCGGGGTCGCCATCACCGTGACGCCTCCGGCGAGCGCCAGCGAGCACTCGCCCCTGCGCAGAGCGTGCACCGCCAGGTGCAGCGCCACCAGCGACGACGAGCACGCCGTGTCGACGGAGACGGCCGGGCCCTCCAGGTCCAGGGCGTAGGCGACCCGGCCCGAGGTGACACTGCCGAGCGCTTCCGCACGGAAGTAGTCGTGATACATGACTCCGGCGTAGACCCCGGTACGACTGCCGCGGACCGATGCCGGGTCGATGCCGGCGCGCTCGAAGGTCTCCCAGCATGTCTCCAGGAACAGCCGCTGCTGCGGGTCGGTCCCCATGGCCTCGCGCGGAGAGATCGAGAAGAAGCCCGCGTCGAACTCGGCGGCGTCGTACAGGAAGCCGCCGCGCCTGGCCGTGGTCGTACCCGGGTTGTCCGGGTCGGGGTGATACAGGTCCTCTCGCCAGCCCCGATCGACGGGGAACTCGGAGATCCCGTCGCCGCCCCCGGCGATCAGCTGCCACAGCTCCTCCGGCGAGGTGACCCCGCCCGGATAACGGCAGCCCATGCCGACGATCGCGATGGGCTCGCGACCGCGGCCCTCGATCTCGCGCAGTTGCCGACGGGTTTGCTGGAGGTCGGCCGTAACCCGCTTCAGGTAGTCCCTGAGCTTGTCTTCGTTTGCCATCTCGCGTAATCCTTCTCAGCAGAAGCGCACAGGTCAGGAGACTTCAAGCTCGTTGTCGATGAAGGCGAACATCTCGTCGTCGGTGGCCGCCTCGAACTGGTCGGCCGTGCCGGAGTCGTTGAGTCCCGTCAAGAGGCCCTTGAGCCGGGCGACCAGCCGGTCGCGTGCGACGCTCTCCTCTGCGAGCCCCGCCATCGTGCTCTCGATCTTGTCGATCTCGGCGAAGAGCCGCAGGATCTGCGCCTCCTCGTCCTCCGTCCCATCGAAGTGGTCCATCAGGTACTCGATCAGTTCGATCGAGGTGGGGTAGTCGAAGACCAGCGTGACCGGCAGCCGGAGTCCGGTGACGGCGCTGAGCCTGTTTCTGAACTCGATCGCGGTGAGGGAGTCGAAGCCGAGGTCCTGGAACTGGCGCTGGGGTTCGATCGCCGAGGCTCCGGTGAAGCCGAGGACCGTGGCCGCCTGACCGCGGACGAGGTCCGACAGCGCCGACCGGCGTTCCGCTGGCTCCATCGCGGCCAGCCGTTCCGCGAGTCCGTTGCCGGCGCCTGCCCGGGGCGGCGCCGTACGGGCCGTGGCTCTGGTCTGGACGAGCCGGGCGGCGACCAGCGCCGGGCGGTCGTGACGCAGGCCGGCGTCGAACAGCGCCAGTCCATCCGCAGCCGACAGTGGCTTCAGGCCCATGCGCTCCATGCGGCGCAGATCGGCCTCGGTCAGTTCCTCCGCCATGCCGCCTGTCTCCCACAGGCCCCAGGCCAGCGAGGTGCCCGCCAGCCCCTGCGAGCTGCGGTACTCGGCCAATGCGTCGAGGAAGGCGTTGGCGGCGGCGTAGTTGCCCTGGCCGGCGCCGCCGAGCACGCCGGAGAGAGAGGAGAAGACGACGAACGCGGAAAGATCGAGATCCCGGGTGAGCTCGTGCAGATGCCAGGCCGCTTCGGCCTTGGGCCGCATCACCCCATCCAGCCGCTCAGGCGTCAACGCCGTGACCA
>NZ_CDRNDK010000687.1:0-2492 GCF_977012225.1 Planomonospora algeriensis
CGATCTTCCCGGCCTTCGCGCAGGCGATCGAGAAGGCGCTCACCCAGCACGGCTATACGCCCGTGCTCTGCACCCAGCTTCCCGGCGGCGCGCCGGAGGACGAGTTCACCGAGCTGCTGATGGAGCGCGGGGTGAGCGGCATCGTCTTCGTCTCCGGCCTGCACGCCGACACCACGGCCCGGATGGACCGCTACACCCGGCTCATCGACCGGGGGCTCCCGATCGTCCTGCTCGACGGCTACACCGACCAGATCGACGCGCCGTTCATCTCGCCGGACGACCGGCTCGCCGCGCGGCTGGCCGTACAGCACCTGGTCGACCTCGGGCACGAGCGCATCGGCCTGGCCCTCGGCCCGCGCAGGTTCGTGCCGGTCGTCCGGAAGATCGAGGGCTACCGGCAGGCGATGTCCCAGCTGCTCGGGACGACCGAGGTGGATGAGTTGATCTCGCACTCGCTGTTCTCGGTGGAGGGCGGCCAGGCCGCGGCCGGGGTGCTGCTGGAACGCGGCTGCACCGGCATCGTGTGCGCCTCCGACCTGATGGCGCTGGGCGCGATCCGGGCCTGCCGGGACCGGGGCCTGTCGGTGCCGGGCGAGGTGTCGGTGGTCGGCTTCGACGACTCGCCGCTGATCGCCTTCACCGACCCGCCGCTGACCACGGTGCGCAAGCCGATCGGCGCCATGGCCTCGGCGGCGGTGGAGACGCTCCTGGAGGAGATCAACGGCGCGCCGGGCAAGAACATGGAGCTGATGTTCCAGCCCGAGCTGGTCGTGCGCCGCTCCACCGGCTCCGGCCCGCTGGTCAACCGCTGACCCCTCCGCTCCACCGGCTCCGAGCCGCGGGCTCCCGCCCTCCGGCTGACCGCCTCCTCGGAGCCCTCACCTCCTCCGGCCTGCCTCCGTACGGCCGGCCCCTCTCCGGACAAGGACCTGAACCGATGACGCACGACGTCGTGGTGATCGGCGGGACGGGCGTGGACACCACCGCCTACGTGCCCGCCCTGCCCCTGCCCTACGCCGACACCTACGCCGTACCGCCGGTGGTCGACCGGATCGGCAACACCGGCAGCGGCGTCGCGCTCGGCTGCCACGCGCTCGGCCTGCGGGTGCGCCTCGTCGACCTGGTCGGCGACGACCCGCAGGGGCGCCTCATCCGTGAGCACTTCGCGGCCCGGGGCATCGACGCGGGCTGGGCCACCGCCCCCCAGGGCACCCGGCGCAGCGTCCTGCTCGTCGGCCCGGACGGGCGGCGCACCTCGCTGTTCGACCCGCGCGCCGAGCCGGGCGAGCGGCTCCCGCGCGAGCTCTACCTGGACGCCGCCCGCCACGCCCGGCACGTCCACGTGTCGATCACCGACTTCTCCCGGCACGTCTACCCCGACCTGGCCGGCCGCCCCGCCGCCACGGTCTCCACCGACCTGCACGACTGGGACGGGGAGAACGACCACCACCGGGACTTCGCCCGCTCCTCGGGGCTGGTCTTCCTGTCCGCGACCGCGCTGGGGGACCGGCGCGAGGAGGTCATGCGCGCCATCCTCGCCATGGGCCGGGCCGAGACCGTGGTCTGCACGGCGGGCGCCGACGGTTGCCACGTGCTCGACTCCGGCGGGCTGAGGCACTTCGCGGCCGCGCCGCTGCCCGGACCGGTGGCCGACAGCAACGGCGCGGGCGACGCCTTCGTCAGCGGGTTCCTGTACGGCAGGCTGCACGGCCGCCCGGTGGAGGAGTGCGTGCGCCTCGGCGCGGTCGCGGGAGCCCACGCCTGCACGGTGACGGGCACCCACGAGGCCCCGATCACCGCCGAGGCGCTGCTCGCGCGGGCGTAGCGGGGGTCAGCGCGAGGGGTCCAGCTCCGCCAGCAGGGCGGCGGCCTTCTCCCGGTAGGCGGCGACGCCCGCCAGCTTGACCTCCTCGTAGCCGCGGATCACCTCGGGCAGCTCGGCCAGCTCGCGGACCCGGTCCTCGGTCTGCGGGGTCAGGCCCGCCAGGGCGCGGTGCACGTCGCGGGTGTACTCGGCGACGAGCTCCCGCTCGACCCTGCGCACCCCGGCCGCGCCGAACGGGTCCAGCCTCGTGCCGCGCACCCTGCGCATGCCGTACAGCAGGCGGAAGGCCGGGTCGAACCAGGAGCCCAGGCGGATCTTGCGCTTCATGCCCATCGCCCGCAGGACCGGCGGGTGCAGGTTGTAGGAGATCTTCGCGCCGGGCCCGAACTCGGCGGCGATCCTGGCCCGCTCGGCCGGGTCGAGGTGCAGGCGCGCGACCTCGTACTCGTCCTTGTAGGTCATCAGCCGGTGCAGCTGGCGGGCGTAGGCCTCGGTGACCGGGCACCGCTCCGGCGTCTCGCGGGCGAGCACCTCGCGGACCGCGTCGGCGTACCGGGCGGCGTAGTGCAGGTCCTGGTAGGCGACCAGGTCCGGCACCCGGACGGTGAGGATCCGGTGCAGCTCGCCGCCCTCGGCCGCGCCGACCGACCCGACCAGCCGCCGGACC
>NZ_CDRNDK010000688.1:0-2491 GCF_977012225.1 Planomonospora algeriensis
CCGCTCGAGCCGGGCCACCCGCGCCCGCAGCTCCGCCAACTCGGCGCCCGGCCCGCCCGGCTCGACAGGCTCGGCGGGGACCGCGGCGAGCCACGGATGCGACTGGGTGAACCGGCCGAACAGGCCCCGCCCGGCCGGATGCCGGGCCATCGCCGCGGCCCGCTCCACCTCCCAGTCACCGACCGTGCCCGAATCGCCCAGCCGGTCCCCCGATCCCCGCCCCGGATGCCTACTCACCGTCACCGTCACCCTCCCCCGTTTCCGCCAGCCCGGTCGCTCCGGTCGCTTCGATCACTCCGCCGGCCGTGGCGGCCCGCCGCTCCTTCGCCTTCCTCACCCGCGCCAGAATCCCCTCGACCACCTCGGCCTGATGCGTCACCTCCACCGGGCCCGAACCCGGCCCCGACAACTCCACCGCCTTCCGCGGCAGCCACTCCTCCGGATCCAGCAACGCCATCATCTGCAACGCGACCTTCCCGTTCGGCGGGGTCACCTGCGTCTCCTCCGACCCATCCGGCCGGACCGTCCGCTTGACCTCCACCCCGCCGACCGCATCCTGAACGCCGCGTTCCACAGCTCCCCCAACGCACGCGTGCGCGCGCGCGTGACCCTGTCCGAGAAGTCCGAAAACTCGGGTGGGGCGTCCTCCTCCTCCCCTCGTGCGAGCCACAGGTGAGCGGTGGATCGGGTGATGCCGCACAGGGCGGCGGCCCGGCGGATGGAGTTGCCTTCCTCCAGTGCGGTGACGAACCGGTCGGCGAGCTCGGGCGTGAGCTTCGTGGGGCGTCCCATCGTTGTCCCTCCTTCCGTGTGCGGGGTGGCGATGGCCTGGATGTGGTCGAGCACGGCGTCTCGGTGGATGACGAGGGTCTTGCCGACGCGTCGGCCGGCGAGTTGCCCGGCGGTGGCCATGTCGCGGACGCGCTGCTCGGACAGGCGCAGCAGGTTCGCGGTCTCGGGGACGGTCAGGTCATGGGCGGGCACGGCTTGGCGCATGAGGTCGGCGAGGGCCTGCCGGTTGCGGTCGGAGTACCAGCGCAGGGTGCCGTTGCCGGTGCGGAAGACGCGGCCTTGGTGCACGAGGGTGCGCAGGCCGACCTTGACGCGGTTGAGGGTGCTGGATCCGGCGACGAGTTCGGCCGTGGTGGCGCCCTCGGTGCCGGTGGCGTGGATGCGGGCGTACAGGTGTTCCCGGTAGGCGGCGAGCTCGGCAGCGCTGCCCCGCGGGGACGAGGAGGCGGGCGCGGGGGCGGGGTCGATTCCGGGCAGCGGGTCGGCGACGCCGGCGGGCTCGGTAGCGGCGACGGCTCCGGCGAGGGTGCGGGCGGCTTCGCTGAGCTGCTGAGCGAGGGTGGCCAGGTGGGCGAGCTGCTGGGCAGGGGCGACGGTGTCGATGCTCACAGGTGCTCCTTGAGGGGGTTGCGGTTGAGGCTGGGCCGGTTGAGGCCGGCCAGGAGGGCGGCGAGGTCGGTGTCGAGCTGGGCGGCGAGGGCGGCGGGCTGGTCGGCCAGGAGGCGGCGCAGCGCGTCCGCGGCGTGGCTCGCGGCGCTCGGCGCACCCTGGCCGGGCGGGTCGGGGTTGCGCCAGGTCGCGGAGTTGTGGTCGGTCTCGCGGACGGTGACCTGGTCGACGTACAGATCGGTGCGGGTGGTGGCGGAGGCGAGCCAGGTGTGGGCGTGGTGGGCGATGAGCTGGGCGACGCCTTCCACGCTGGGCCACAGCGCGTCGGGGAAGTCACGGCCGAAGACGAATAGGCGTTGGTGGCGTTCGGTGAACGCGGCCGCGAGCGGGGAGGGGGCGCCATCTGGGCCGGGCTCGAGGAGCGGCAGCAGGTTGTCGCCGACTCCGAGCATGAGCGCGTGGTCCAGGTGGCTGTCGATCCACGCGTTCATCTGCCGCTTGAGGGCGCCGAAGTCGGCCAGGAGCCCGTCCGGGCCGAGGGAGGGGCCGGCGATGGTGAGGGCGGCCCGCCAGGTGTGGCCGTGGAGGCTCGAGCAGCGGCCCGGCAGGTGCGGCAGGGAGTGGCCGGCCTGCCAGGTGGTTTCGACGGTCGCGGTGAACACGGGTGATCGGGGTCCTTGTCGGAATGGGTCCGGGTATTGGGCGCGGGGAGTGTGACACATCGCGGCGTTAACGTCCTGCCGGACCCGATCAGGGGGCTGACCTGGGGTGTTGTTCGGCGTTGGTGAGGGCCTGGTCGATGCTGCGCAGGATCGTGCCGGTGGCGTACAGCACGGTGAGGACCCAGCACAGGACCGCGAGCGGGGTGTGGCCGGTGGTGAGGGCGCTCCACAGGATCGCGGTCGCTGCGGCGTGGCGGGACAGCTGCAGGAGTGCGGTGGAGCAGCCGCGCACGGCGGGGGCGGGTCCGCTGCTCATGCGGGAGCCTCGGCCGGCGGCTCGAGCGCGGGCGGCTCGGCGGACTCGGCGCCGGGGGTGAACCAGGACGGCGGCGGGCTGGGGAGGGGGCTGGGTCGGGGTGGCGGGGGAC
>NZ_CDRNDK010000689.1:0-2485 GCF_977012225.1 Planomonospora algeriensis
TCCCGGCTCCCGCGCCGGCCGTACCTGGTGGGCGGGGCGGTGGCCGGGGCGCTGCTGCTGGGGGGCGGCCGGGGTGCTCGGCGCCCGGATGCTCGCGCAGGGGCCGCCGGAGAGCGCCGACGTGCTGTACCGGGACGACTTCGGCGACGACACGTCCGGCTGGTACAACCGCGAGGGCAGCCGCGTCGACGTCCTGCACGGCTACACCGGGGACGGGCGCTTCACCATGGCCAGCGACTCCTCGCACTCGACCCGGTCGAACAACGCGCCGGTCAACGCCGAGGCTCCGGAGCACGTGCTGGTCAGTGTCAAGACCGTCCTCGCCTCCGGGAACCCGTCCGGCGCGTGGAGCGGGGTCTACTGCCAGTACGCGCCAGAGGAGGACTACTTCTTCTACGTCGCGGAGGTCAGCCCCGGCGGGCGCGCGCGCATCCGCAGGAGCACCACCGAGGACTCCTGGAACCTGACCCCCGACGTCCCGATCCCGGATCTCAAGAAGGACGGGGCGGTGCTGCGGCTGGAGTGCGAGCGGGGCGACGGACGGATCCGGACGACGTTCTGGGTGGACGACCACCTGGTGGGGGCCGTGGTCGACGAGGACGTGGCCAAGGCGGACGGCAAGCCCCTGTTCGGGATCTACGTCACCAAGTGGCCCGGAGGCCAGACCGAGACCCGCACCTACTTCGATGACTTCCGGATCGCCCGCCTGCCCTGACCGGTGCGGTTTCCCGAACGGGCGCACGCGCGCATGATCGCGGTCAGAATATGACCATGGTCGACGTCGGACGGGCAGCGGAGCGCGGGCGCGAGGTCTCCTCGCGGATCTCGGAGGAGGGGGCGGGCTGGGACTGCGTGGAGATCGGCGCGTTCGCCCGGCTGCGACCGCCGGGCGCGCAGTCGTTCTCCTGGCTGGACCCGCGCACGCTCTGGCGCTCGCGCAACGAGATCCTCGCCGCGCTGTTCGGCGACCCGTCGGGGCAGGTCCGGGCGCGCTGGACGGCGGCGCAGCGGGCGCGGGGCGCCGACCCCTCCTTCCGGATCCCGCTGGAGGTAGGGGAGGAGTTCTCCTTCCTGATCCTCGGCGACACCGGCGAGGGCGACGCCTCGCAGTACGCCGTGGTGCCCGGCATGCTCCGGATCGGCGAGGACACCGCCTTCGCGGTCATCGCCAGCGACGTGGTCTACCCCACCGGCTCCGGCAACGAGTACGACGACAAGTTCTTCCGCCCCTACCAGGACTACCGGGCGCCGATCTACGCGATTCCCGGCAACCACGACTGGTACGACGGGCTCGGCGGCTTCATGCGCGTCTTCTGCGACGCCCCGGCGCTGGAGACGCGGCGGGAGGGGCTGCGGCTCTCGCCCTCCGGGCTGCGCGGGCTGCTGTGGCGCCGGCCGGAGCCGATCGACGAGGAGCGGCTGGCCCGCGCCCGCGAGCGCCGATCGGCCCCTGAGCAGCAGGCCGTGCAGCCGGGGCCGTACTGGGTGCTGGAGGCCCCGGGTCTGCTCATCGTGGGGGTGGACACCGGGATCACCGGCACGATCGACCGGGAGCAGGCCGACTGGCTCCGGCAGGTCTCGCTGGACCCGCGTCCCAAGGTGCTGGTCACCGGCAAGCCCATCTACGTCCGCAACGAGTACAAGCCGTCGAAGCTGGAGGGCGGCGGCACGATCGACGACATCGTGACCGACCCCCGGCACAACTACGTCGCCGCCATCGGCGGGGACGTGCACAACTACCAGCGCTTCCCGGTCGAGGTCGGCGAGCGGACGATCCAGTACGTCGTGGCGGGCGGCTCGGGGGCGTTCACGCACGCCACCCACACCATCCCCAGGGTCACGGCCGGCGGCGTGCACGAGGACGACTACAAGTGCTACCCGCTGCGCGGCGACTCGCTCTCGTTCTACAGCAAGCTCTACAGCGAGCGGCTGCGCATGCGCTGGCTCTACCTCACGCCGGACGAGGCCGTGTGCCTGATGTCCCAGCGGATCGGCAACACCCCGCCGCGGCCGATCGGCGGAGTGCGGATCACCCGGCGGATGCGGTGGGCCGCGCGGCTGCTCGGCTCCTGGCCGCTGCCGCTCCGGTTGCCCGTGGGCAAGGTCTTCCACCGCTACCTGTCGGAGCTGTCCGACTGGGACACCCCGCCGTTCTTCAAGAGCTTCCTGCACGTCTCGGTGACGCCGCAGGCCCTGCGGATCCGCTGCTTCGCCGCCACCGGCTGCCTGCCCCAGGAGATCGAACCCCCGCTCGAAGACGAGGTCCTCATCCCGCTCGCCTGATCGAAACCGTCGGTGGCGCGTGGCACGCTGGGGGCATGAACGTCGTGGTCGTGCCGGGGTCCGGCGGGTCCGGCCTGCTCCGCCGGGAGGGGCAGGAGACCGAGGCCGTCGCGGACCTGGCGGCGGCCGTGCGGGAGCTGGAGTCGGGGGCGGGGACGGGGCCCGCCGGGGGACCCGGCCGCCGGGACTCGGCGGGCACGGG
>NZ_CDRNDK010000690.1:0-2468 GCF_977012225.1 Planomonospora algeriensis
GGGACCGCATTCATCCCCGGCCTGAAGGCCGAGGCCTTCTGCGGACCTGCGGTAAATCAAGACCGGACGGCGGAAGGCCATCTTTCGGTGGTCTTTCATACGGAAAAGCCCGGCACCCGAACGGTGCCGGGCTCGCCCGCGGGACGCGGTCAGCCGGCCTTGGCCGGGTCCACCTCGAAGATCTTCGCCAGGTCGTCCAGGATGACGTGGGCGCCCTGGAGGCCGACGGCCGCCATCCAGGTGGTGTCGTCGACCACGTGCTGCTCGCCCTTGAGCTTGCCCCAGAGCGGGTTGGTCTGGAACTTCTTCTTGATCGCCTCGACCTCGGGGTCCGCGTAGGAGACGACGAAGATGTGGTCGGCGTCGAGCTGCGGGATGTTCTCCTCGCTGATCGGAACCATGATCGTCTCAGTGGTGGTCGGCTGGCCCTCGGGACGCGGGAAGCCGACGTCCTTGAGCACCAGGCCGGAGTAGGAGTTCTCCACGTACAGGCGGACGGTCGGCTCACCGGCGAAGCGGGCGACGGAGACCGTGGGCATCTCGCCCTCCTTGGCCTTGATCGCCTCACCGATCTTCGCGGCGCGGTCCTTGTAGTCCTTGAGCCGGGTCTCGGCCAGCTCCTCCTTGCCCAGGGCCTGGCCCATCAGCCGGAGGTTCTCCGGCCAGATGGCGCCGGTGGTCTCGCTGAACACCGTCGGCGCGATCTGGGTGAGCTTGTCGTACAGCGCCTCGTGGCGGATCTTCGCCGAGACGATCAGGTCGGGCTTGAGCGCGATGATCTGCTCCAGGCTCGGCGCCTCCAGGGTGCCGACCGGCTTGATGTCCTGCGCCTGGTCCATGACCGGGGCCAGGTAGTCGGGGAGCTTCTCGTCGATCCCCCGGTAGACGGTGTAGCCGACGACCTCGGTGTCCAGCGTGAGCACCGCGTCGACGAAGCTCTGGTCGAGCGCGACGACCCGCTTGGGCTGCGCCGGGATCTCGGTCTCGCCCATGGCGTGCTTCACCGTCCGCGGATACGCCGCGCCGCCCGCGGCGGGCGCCGAGGGGGCCGCGCCGGTCGTGCCGGCCTCCGTACCGGAGGTGTCCGCCCCGCAGGCCGCGAGTCCGAGAGACAGTACGGCTCCCGCCACACTCACGGTCAGCGTACGCAACGCTCTCATCTGGAGATCCTCTCAGGCAGGTAAGGCTAACCTCATTTAGCTTAGCCATGCCTAAACTGGCATACTCGGAGCGGTTCCGGCAAACGACCGGTGGACGAAAGGGGTGCAGGTGAGCACAGCGGTAGCCGCGGCGCGGCCGCCGTCCACCGGTCGCGCGCGGACGCTCCAGGCCCGCCGGGGACGCCTCCTGCTCGTCCTGGCCGGGCTGTCCGCCGCCCTCGCCGCGGCGGTCGTGCTGAGCATCGCGATCGGCGCCAAATCCGTCCCGCTCGCCGACGTCTGGCACGGGCTCACCGGGCCGACCGGCACCGAGAACGACATCATCGTCCGCTCGCTGCGGCTGCCCAGGACCGCGCTCGGCATCCTGGCCGGGGTCGCGCTCGGCGTCGCGGGCGCGCTCATGCAGGGCCACACCCGCAACCCCCTGGCCGATCCCGGGCTGCTCGGCGTCACCCAGGGCGCGGCGTTCGCGATGGTGCTGAGCATCATGGTCCTGGGCGCCACCGGCCTCTACTCCTACGTCTGGTTCGGCATGGCGGGCGCGCTGGTCGCCAGCGTGGGCGTCTTCGCGCTCGGCATGGTCGGCGGGCGCGGCGGGCCCACCCCGGTCACCCTGGCCCTGGCCGGCACCGCCGTCAGCGCCTTCCTCTACGGCCTCACCTCGGCCCTCGTGCTCGCCGACGACCAGGCCATGGACGTCTTCCGGTTCTGGCAGACGGGGTCCATCGCCGCGCGCGCGCCGAGACCGCCTGGCAGGTGCTGCCGCTCATCGCCGCCGGCCTGGTCCTGGCGCTCGTCAACGCCCCCGGCCTCAACGCGCTCTCCCTGGGCGAGGACGTCGCCCGCTCCCTCGGCCGGAACATCGCGCTGACCCGCACGGTCGGCGTCGCCGCGGTCACCCTGCTCACCGGCGGCGCGGTCGCGGCCTGCGGCTCGCTCGCCTTCGTCGGCCTGATGGTCCCGCACCTGGTCCGCCCCCTGTCCGGCCCGGACCACCGCTGGCTGCTGCCGTACTCCGGGCTGGCCGGCGCGATCGCGCTCCTCTCGGCCGACGTGGTCGGCCGGGTCGTCGCCCGCCCCGGCGAACTGGAGGTCGGCGTCGTGCTCGCCCTGATCGGTGCGCCGTTCTTCGTCGCCCTCGTCCGCCGCAGGAAGCCGGTGCGCCTGTGACCCTCCTCCCCGACGGCCTCCCCGACGGCCTCCCGGAAGGCCCTCCCGGCGGCCTGCGCGACCGCCTCTCCGAAGGCCCTCCCGGCGGCCTCCCCGACGGCGCCGGGGCGTCCCCCGCCCGCCTGCGGCTCCCGCACG
>NZ_CDRNDK010000691.1:0-2463 GCF_977012225.1 Planomonospora algeriensis
CCTGCAGAAACAGCCAAGTCGACAGCAGGGGTCACGGCTTAACTACGCGGCCTTGACTCTTGAGAGGACCTGGATGAGGAGAAGCACCATGACCGTCGCCGACTCGTCGACTCCTGGACCAGTGCGCCTGCCGAGGACGATCAAAGCCATTCGCGCGGCCCTCCCGCCCGGTCAGCGGGAGCGTTTCCGGGCGGAGGTCGAGGCGGCGGACCTCAGCATGCTGTCCGGCGTCGTGCGGTCCTGGTGGGGAGGCGATCGCCCTGGCCGATCAGCGGACGGTGGCCGCTCTGGGGCGTTCACGCGCGGGTGATCTGGACCGGGTTCCCGCCGAGGAGGCGCTTCAGGGGATACGGATGTCTCGTTGCCGGAGCTCGGTCATGACGGCGGAGACCGTGACGAAGTCGTTGTCGACGTGCAGCAGGGTGAGCCCGTGGTGGACGGCAGTGGCGCAGAGCAGGAGGTCGATCGCTCCCGCTGAGCGATGTTGTCCCTTCAGGGTGAGTTTGTACTGTGCCTGCTCGGCCCAGCGCCATGCGTTCTTGGGAACGGCGGCGAGTCGGCAGAGGTCGTTGAGCTCGGTCTCCAGCTCGTCCCGGTGATCGGGGCCGGTCGCCGAGTAGAGGAACTCCGTCCGGGTGGGTTCGCAGATGCTCAGTGCCCTGGAAGTAATGCGATCCACCCATGCCTCCTGTGTCTCCGGTGTGCGGAGCAGGTGCCACAGCGCTGAGGTGTCGATGAGGTAACCCGTCAAGAGAAGGCCTCCTTCCGCGCCTGCTTGGCCTTCTCGTGGGCGGTGACGGCCTCATCGAACTCCCCGCGTGCCGCCCGGGCGGAGAGCTTCTCCAGCGCCTCGATGCGCTTGATGCGGGCGACGTACTCCCGCAGGGCCGCGTTCACGGTGTCCTTCTTCGTGGTGGTGCCGAGCATGCGCATGGCCTCGGCGAGGGCCTCGTCGTCGATGTCGATCTGGGTGACGGCCACGTCTTCCCTCCTATGTTGGTCATCTATAAATATATTGTATGTCAGCATCGTTGGCTGGAGATGGAAAACGGCGGAGGTCGATGCGAGGGCCGCTGGAGGGACAGGGCCCCGGCGTTCCTGGGCTCTGATGCGGTATGGCAGCGTTGAGCGTTCGGTCAGGTAGAAGACGAAAGAGCGCGACTTCTGCTGATCTTTCAGGTGTCGAATCCGAAGATCATCGCAGGAGCCGCGCTCGTGTCCCCATCCTCCCCGACCAGCCCCCGTCGCGTCCCGTGTCTTGACCAGCTCACCGACCTGGCGCTGCGGGAAGCGGAACTGGCCGCCGATCCGGCCGCGGTGGAATCGGCGCTGATACGCCGATCGGCGGCCGTACCCGATCAGCGCTCGGCCTGCGGGCTGCGGCGCCGGCTGCCGGTCATCTTGACGTTGACCGCGTGCGCGACGCTCGTGGTCGGCGGCGACAGCATCACGGCGATCCGGCAGTGGGCCACCCGGACCCCGCAAGCCGTGCTGAAAGCGGCTGGGGGCCTACCGTGATCCGTTCACCGGCCTGTTCGTCGTGCCCAGTGAAAAAGACCTTCCGCCGCGTCCTGGCGGACCTGGACGCCGACGCGCTGGACGCGGCGATCAGCGGCTATGTGGCCGAGGTGGTCCGCAAGGCGGCGCCGGTGCCGCAGATCCCCGACACGCCCGGCTCCATCGAGCGTGAGCAACGGCGCGCGGCCCGGATGCCGAGTGGAGCGCCGCCACCGCCACCGAAGGTGATCGTGGGCACGGCCGCAGTGAGCGCCGCACGATCCGCGCCGCTCCCGCCGATGACGCCTTGTTCCCCGGTGCCCGGCAGGCCTTCCGGCTTCGCCGCGACGTCGGAGGCCTGGACGGAGTGCGGACCGGAAAAGAGATCATGTACGGCATCACCAGCCTGCCCGCCGATCTGGCCGGTCCTGCGCACCTCAACCATTGCGAGCGTGCGCACCGGGGCGTGGAGAATCGTCTCCACTGGGTCCGGGGTGTGACGTTTCGCGAAGACGCCTCCCAGGTGAGGACAGGGACCGCCCCCAGAGCCCTGGCGGGCTTCCGCAACTTGGCGATCAGCACCGCTCGTCTGGCCGGCCGCGCCGACATCGCCCACGCCCGCCGCGACCTCCTCGACCGCCAGGACGCCTTCGCCGTCCACAAAATCTGATCAACCCGCCGAAACGAGGCATAGGGAATCAACGCCGAGGCCCTGTCCGTGGGGTGCCGCTCATGTCGGTGGTGCACGGCTGAGACCTTCGGCGTAGGGGGATCTTCGGAAGTCGTACCGGTCGCGTGTCTTTTCGGCCGAAGCGCAGGTCACCGGGATGCCGCGAAGGTGGTGCCATGTCACGATCACCACTTCGCGGGGCGCTCGCCGCCGCCGCTGCGCTTCTTGTTCTCGCCACGCCCGCCGTCGCGCTCGCCGCGCCGTATCCGGCCGGGGCGCCGGCAGCGCCGTACCCG
>NZ_CDRNDK010000692.1:0-2461 GCF_977012225.1 Planomonospora algeriensis
CGGCTGGCCGTGCTCGCGGCCGGCTACCTGCGGCCGCCGGCTGGCCCGCGACCACGGCGCAGGTGCTCGCCCAGCGCCGCCGGGTCGCCGACCAGTCGGGGCTGAACGCGCTCCAGAGAGCCGAGAACCTCTCCTCGGCGTTCCGCCTCGCACCCGGGGCGAACGGGTCCCCGGCGGCCCTTCTGGAGGGCGGGAGGGTGATCGTGCTCGTCGACGACGTCGTCACGACCGGCGCGACGCTCGCGGAGGCCGCGCGGACGCTCCGCGCGGCGGGCGCCGAGCCGGGGGTCGCCGTCACGGTGGCGGCGACACGCCGACGGACGCGAGCGCGCGACGATCACGCACGGTAAAAGGCGGGTCAAGTATCGGTCCCGTCCGCCGACCCCGCCTCTGTGTCCCAATCGCAGCTCCGGTCCCCCGCGGAGGACATGAGAAGGCTTCACATAAGGGATGGCGCGCTGCGGAAGCGGTCATCCCCGGCGCCCCGAACCCCTCGGGAAATCACCCAAAGTGATCCTCGGGCCGGTCGCCAGGCTGACATTCGGTCCCGATACGGATAGCGTCAAGACATGGCACCCGCCCGGGTCCGTGGTTGCGTCGGGCCGACTCCCGCAAGGGGGCCGGTCCGGCTAGCCGATGCCAGCCGCAGGCGAAACGGTCCACGTAAGGCGACTTTTTGTCGACCGATCACGGTGCGGCTTAGAGGTAAGTCCTGCCTTCCCGAGGAACCAGATGTTCCTCGCCAGAAGAGAAGGGCAGTAGTGGCAAAGAGCTGCGAGACCCTCAGCAGGCGGATGTGGGGACGAAGACCAGGTCGGCCGGGCGGGTGCCGCAGCAGTACCACAGTCGAGAGCCGAAGGGGGGCTGTGCATGGACATCATCGTCAAGGGTCGGCACACCGGAGTGAGTGACCGATTCCGCGACCATGTGACGACCAAGCTGGCCAGGATCGAGCGTCTGGACCAAAAACTCATCCGCGTCGACGTGGAGGTGTCCAAGGAGCGCAACCCGCGCATGGCGGACCAGCGCGAGCGTGTCGAGCTCACCATCCACTCCCGCGGTCCCGCGGTCCGGGCGGAGGCCTCGGCCGAGGACCGCTTCTCCGCCCTCGACATCGCCCTCGGCAAGCTGGAGGGCAGGCTCCGGCGCCTGGCCGACCGGCGCAAGGTGCACCACGGCACGTCGGTCGCCGAGCTGACCGCCTCGGCGGTCGCCCAGTCCTTCGAGGCCGACGGCGCCGGGATCCGGCTGCGGACGGCCGAGGAGGAGCCGGAGGCCGGTGGCGAGGCCCTCGAGGACAAGACCATCGTCCCGATCGAGATGGAGGGCGACGGCCCCCTGGTGGTCCGGGAGAAGTTCCACAAGGCCGACCCGATGACCATCGACCAGGCCCTGCTGGAGATGGAGCTGGTGGGCCACGACTTCTACCTGTTCCGCGACAAGGAGAGCGGCCTGCCCAGCGTCGTCTATCTGCGCAAGGGCTACAACTACGGCGTGTTGCGGCTCGTGGAGCCCTGACCGCGGCGTTCGAAGATCCTCTCCGACCAACCCGAGGACCCTGAACCCGTGTAATCATGGCGGTCCAACGGCTCTGGCCCCCCGAGGAGGAGGCGTGACGGAACCCGACGAGGCGGCCCGCGCTGCCGAGCGCGGCGACCCGATCCGCGTGCTGATCGTCGACGATCACGCGCTGATCCGCCGCAGCCTGGAGATGGCGCTGGCCGCGGAGGCGGACATCGAGGTGGTCGGCGAGGCGAGCGACGGTCAGGAGGCGGTCGAGCTCGCCGACCGGCTCACCCCTGACGTCGTGCTCATGGACGTCCGGATGCCCCGGCGGAGCGGCATCGAGGCCACCCGCGAGATCAAGGCCTCCGCTCCGAGCATCCGGATCATCATGCTGACCGTGAGCGACGAGGAGGAGGACCTCTTCGAGGCGATCAAGGCGGGGGCCACCGGCTACCTGCTGAAGAACGTCCAGCTCGACGAGGTCCCCGAGGTGGTGCGCGGCGTCCATGAGGGCCAGTCGCTCATCAACCCGGCGATGGCCACGAAGCTCATCAACGAGTTCGCGACCATGAGCCGGAAGGAGGCCGAGCGGCCCCCCCAGCTCCCCGTCCCCCGGCTGACCGACCGGGAGATGGAGGTGCTCCGCCTGGTGGCCAAGGGGATGAACAACCGCGAGATCGCCAAGCAGCTGTTCATCTCCGAGAACACCGTGAAGAACCACGTCCGCAACATCCTGGACAAGCTCCAGCTGCACTCCCGGATGGAAGCGGTGGTCTACGCGGTCCGGGAGCGGATGCTCGAGATCACCTGACCGCGCGGTGGCCGTCCCCCGGCCACCGCGCGGCCCGCGGTCTCCTTGCCCTGCCGGCCCGGGACGCCCCGCGGCCACCGTACGGTCCGGGGCGCCTCGCGGCCCCTATAGGCCTGCGGTCCCTGCCGGCCCGGGACGCCCGAC
>NZ_CDRNDK010000693.1:0-2460 GCF_977012225.1 Planomonospora algeriensis
CGCAACCGTGCCGCGAGCCAGGCGGGCGAGCCTCCTCCGCGCCGGAGCGCGGCGCGGTGGCTGATCGCGCCCGCCGCGCCTCCGGCGAAGAACACCAGGGGCATCACCTGGCTGATCCAGGTGATCATCCAGGCGTTCCCGGTGGCCAGCGCGTTGCCGGTGGTGATCCGGTCGCCGGCCAGGGAGAGCACCGGCATGCTCCAGTGCTGCAGCACCACCAGGGCGGTGCCGAACAGGCGCAGCACGTCGATGAACAGGTCCCGGCCGGGGGGCGCGGGCACCGGGGGGACGGGACGCGCCGGAGGGGGCGCGGAGCGGGTCAGGACGGCGGTCACCGGTCGCCTCGATTCGTCGGGGGGGCAGTGCTCCGAGACTTCCGTGAACCCCCTCGGCGGCGCAGTGACGGCTCCCGCCCTCTTCCCCGCGCCCGGCCCCACCCTCCGGGGTAGGGATGGCCCTACCCCGGTACGCCTGCGCACCGGGTCGATCGGGCCGTCCGGGACTCGTAGCGTTTCCCCCATGAGATCCCTCCTGCGCCGCATCGGCACCGACACCCGCTACCTGCTCACCGGATTCCCCCTCTCCGTGATCGCCTTCTGCCTGGCGGTGGTCGGTTTCGCCGCCGGGCTGGGCACGACCGTCGTCTGGGTGGGCGTGCCGATCCTGGCGGCCACGCTGATGCTCGCCCGGGGTTTCGCCGACATCGAGCGCCGCTCGCTGCCCCAGGTGCTCGGCCACCCGGTCGCCCGCCCGCGCTACCGCCCGGCGCCCGAGACGGCCGGCTGGTTCCGGCGGGCGGTCAACCCGCTGACCAGCGGGCAGTCGTGGCTGGACCTGCTGCACGCGATCGTGAACTTCCCGGTCGCCGTCGTGACGTTCTCGGTCGCGGTGACCTGGTGGGCCGGGACGGTCCTCGGGCTGACCGCGCCGATCTACGGGTGGATCATCGCGAGCATTCCGGACAACCACGGGCTGGCGGAACTGCTCGGCTTCGGTGACAGCGCCCTGGCGGAGGTGATCCTCAACACCGCGATCGGCGCGGTGTTCGCGATCACGCTGCCGGTGGTGCTCCGCGGTGCGGCGCTGGTCCAGGCCGGGCTCGGCCGGGCCATGCTCACCGGGGTCGCGGAGCTGCAGGAGCGCATCGACGACCTGGCCGAGGGCCGGGCCGCGGCGGTCTCGGCAGAGGCCAACGCGCTGCGCAAGCTGGAGCGCGACATCCACGACGGGCCGCAGCAGCGCCTGGTCTCCCTGGCCATGGACCTGTCCCGGGCCCAGCGCCAGCTCAAGCGGGACCCCCAGGCGGTCGAGCAGATGCTGTCCGAGGCCATCAGCTCCACCCGCGAGACCCTGGACGAGCTGCGCGCGCTCTCGCGCGGCATCGCCCCGCCGATCCTGACCGACCGCGGCCTGGCCCCGGCGCTGGCCGCGCTCGCCGGGCGGTGCACGGTCCCGGTCGAGCTGGATATCCAGGTGGAGGGGCGCTTCGCCGCCGCGGTGGAGAACACGATCTACTTCGTGGTCGCCGAGTCCCTGACCAACATCGCCAAGCACAGCCACGCCACCGTCTGCACGGTCACCCTGAGCAAGACCGGTGGCGTCCTGATGCTGACGATCGGGGATGATGGAGTCGGCGGCGCGCACGTCGCCAAGGGACATGGCCTGTCCGGGCTCGCCGACCGCCTCAAGGCGGTGGACGGCGAGCTGGCGGTGGACTCACCGACCGGCGGGCCGACGGTGATCGTGGCGGAGGTGCCGTGCGGGTAGTCGTGGCCGACGACGCGGTCCTGATCAGGGAGGGCCTGATCAGGCTGCTGGAGGAGTTCGGTTGCGAGGTGGTGGCGGCGGTGGGGGACGGCGGGGGCCTGGTGGAGGCCGTCGCCGAGCACCGGCCGGACGTCTCGGTGGTGGACGTGCGGATGCCGCCGAGTTTCACCGATGAGGGGCTGCGGGCCGCGGTCGAGGCGCGGCGGCGGGTGCCGGGGGCGCCGGTGCTGATCCTCTCGCAGTACGTCGAGGTCTCCTACGCCGACGACCTGCTCGCCGACGCGCGCGGCGCGGTGGGATACCTGCTCAAGGACCGGGTCGTGGACGTCGACGACTTCATGGGGGGCCTGCGCTCGGTCGCCTCCGGCGGCACGGTCTTCGACCCGCAGGTGGTCGCCCAGCTGATGGTACGGCGCCGCCGCGACGACCCGCTGGCCTCGCTCACCCCGCGCGAGCGGGAGGTGCTCGGCCTGATGGCGGAGGGCAGGTCCAACCCGGCCATCGGCCGCCAGCTCGTGGTGAGCGACGGCGCGGTGGAGAAGCACGTCCGCAGCATCTTCGCCAAGCTCGGCCTGCACGTCGAGGACGGCGACCAGCACCGCCGGGTGCTCGCGGTGCTCGCCTACCTCCGCTCGTCGGGCCGGTGACGGGGGCCGGGCCCGGCGGGATCCGGGGACGGCGCGGTTCGAGCGC
>NZ_CDRNDK010000694.1:0-2416 GCF_977012225.1 Planomonospora algeriensis
CGGCGGGCGGCCCGCTCGGCGACCTCGCTGCGGGAGGCTCCGCGCTCGGCGGACGCGTGGCGCAGCAGGCGGTGCTGCACGGCCTGGCGTGAGCGCAGGCCCAGGGGGGCCGCCAGCTCCCCCAGGCTCAGCCCGGTCTCGATCCCGAGCGCCAGCACCCGGTGCTCGAGCCGGTCCAGGCGGCCGGGCAGGACCGGCACCGCGCGCCGGGCGTACTCCAGCAGGACCAGGGCGTCCAGCACGTCGCGCCGGAGCACCTCGGCGGGCACCCGCCGGTGGGCGAGGAGGTAGGCGACCAGCTCCACCGGTTCGTCGCCCAGCTTCTCCCGATCGGGGTCGCCGCACCGGACCCGGCGCTCGATGACCTCCTCGACGCGGCGGGCCGCCTCGGCCTCCGGCACCGGCCGGACCGTTCTCGTGGGCACTGTCAATACTGTATTGACGAAAGCGGGCGGGCGCCACCCCGGGAAGGCCGCCGTACCGGTGCGGTGAAGACCGGCGGGACGCCGTGCGGCGCGCGCCTCACGGGCCGCCCGGGGCGTCGAGCCGGGCGAGCACCTGGGCGGACAGGTCCCGCAGGAGGCCGACCTGGCCGGGGCCGAGGGCGTCGAAGAACAGGTCCCGGACGGCCTGGACGTGGCCGGGAGCGGCGGAGGCGATCGCCTGCCGGCCCGTCCCGGTGAGCGCGATGAAGGCCCCCCGGCCGTCCTCGGCGCACTCGAGGCGCTCGACCAGGCCGCGGCGCTGCATGCGGCTCAGGTGGTGCGAGAGCCGGCTCTGCTCCCATTCGAGGGCGCGCTGCAGTTCGTACGGGCGCAGCCGCCCGTCGGGCACGTCGGCGAGGTGGACCAGCACCTCGTAGTCGGCCAGGGACAGGCCGGAGGCGGCCTGCAGCCTCCGGTTCAGTTCGGCGCTCAGCCGTGCCTGCATGCGCAGGTAGGCCCGCCAGGCGCGCTGCCGGTCGTCGTCGAGCCAGGGAGGGGTGTCCATGCGTCCACACTACCCAATATGCATGACATGTCATCTAATTTATGGAACCAATGATGCGCCATACATGGTGGAGGATATAGATGAGACGTCATGAAATATGGTGTCACATCCGCAAAGGGGAGCCGACCTGTGGATGAAGCGTACAAAAAGCTAAATTGCGTGACGATCAATGATTTATACGATTGAGTCGTCATTTTTTCTTCGGATCGGCAGACCGCGTACCTTCTCCGGGGAAGGACTCCGGTCAGGCTCCGGCCCGGGGTCCGGCCCCAGACCGGCGACGCCTGCCCGGCCGAGGGCCGGGCAGGCGTGGATCTTCATAGGTCTTCACAGGTCTCCGCAGGTCTCCGCGGCCACTCGACCGGGCAGGCGACCGCCTGGCCACCCGACCGGGCGGCCAGGCGGCCGGGTCAGCCGATGCCGGCCGCAGAGCAGGCGTCGGCGTAGGCGCCGGCGCACAGCGCGCCCGGTGTGACGTAGCCGTCCTTGACCACGGTCTCCTTGATGGTCTCCTTGGTGACGGTGACCGGGTCGAGCAGGATGGACGGCACCGCTCCGGCGCCGTTGTCCACCGTGGCGCCGACCTCCGGCTTCTCGCCGCCCAGCAGCGCGAACGCCAGCTCGGCGGTCTTCTCCGCCTGCATCCGCACCGCCTTGTAGACGGTCATGTGCTGCCGTCCGACGAGGATGCGCTGCAGCGCGGCGATCTCGGCGTCCTGCCCGGTGACCGGTACGGCCGGCAGCCCGGCCGCCCGCATCGCCGCGATGGCGCCGCCCGCCGTACCGTCGTTGGCCGCGTAGACGCCGACCAGGTCGCGCCCGCGCAGGGACGGCAGCGTGCGGGCGGTCCAGGCCTTGGCGTTGTCCGGGTTCCACTCGGGGGTGTCGAACTCCGCCGCGATGCGGACCTTGCCGTCGAGCGTCGCGTGCGCGCCCTGCTTGAACAGGGTGGCGTTGTTGTCGGTCGGGGAGCCGTTGATCCACAGGATCTCGCCGCTGCCCGCCTTGTCGCCGAGCGCCGACAGCAGCGACTCCGCCTGCAGCCGGCCGACCTTCGCGTTGTCGAAGGAGACGTAGTAGTCGACGTCGGTGCCGAGCACCAGGCGGTCGTAGGAGATGACCGGTACGTCGCGGTCGTGCGCCTTCTTCACGATCTCCGCGGCCGCGGCGCTGTCGACCGGCGTGAGCACCAGCACCTTGGCGCCCTCTTCCAGGGCCTCCTCGGCCTGGGCCAGCTGCTCGCCGGCGTCCTGCTCGGCGTTGCGGTAGTCGATCTCGCAGCCGGGGCAGAGCTGCTTGAGCCGCTGCGAGAAGTACGGCGCGTCCGCCGCGTCGTAGCGGCTCGCGGCGCGTTCGGGCAGCAGCAGGGCCACCCGTCCGGCGGGTTTCGCCGCGGCGGCGGTCTCGCCGTCGCCGGACCCCGGCA
>NZ_CDRNDK010000695.1:0-2384 GCF_977012225.1 Planomonospora algeriensis
TGCGCACCGACGGCGCGGAGACCGCCGCACGCCTGCTGGCCGACGCCGACGCCGGCTCCGGGACCCGCGACCCGTTCTGAAACGGGCGTGCGGTCCTCGCGCGGAGCCCCGCCGCGGCTTCCGGTCCCGGAGGCGACCGCCCAGGGGATTTGCGTACCGGGCCTGGCGGGACCCGCCACGGCGCGTCACCATGACAGGGTGACCGAACCTTCACGAGTTGCGGCGGCCCTCCTGCTCACCACCGCGCTGCTCGCCGGCTGCGCGACCGGAACGGTCGCGCGGCCGGCCCCGGAGGGGCGCCCCGCACAGGACCCGCACCCGTCCGCGGCGTCCGGACGGCCCCGCCCGCCGACCCCGCCGCCACCCTGGCGAGCCTGCGCAAGGTCGACGACCACCCCCTGTGGACCATGCGCTACCAGGGCGGCTACGACCGCTTCGCGACGATCGCGCCCGAGCCGACCCCGACCGGTTTCGGATGCTCGCTGTTCTCCGCGCACGGAGACCCCGCCGCCCCGGTGTTCGGCCGCAACTTCGACTACGACCACCAGCCCGCGCTGCTGCTGTTCACCGCGCCGCCGGACGGCCACGCGTCGGTGTCGATGGTGGACGTCTCCTACCTCGGCCTGAAGTCCGAGGCCGACTTCACCACCGCCGCCGGCCGCAAGGCGCTGCTGCAGGCCCCGCTGCTGCCGTTCGACGGCATGAACGCCGAGGGCCTGGTCGTGGGCATGGCCACCGTCCCGACCTGGCAGCCGGCCTTCGACCCCGCGCGGCGCACGATGGGCAGCGTCCGCATCATGCGGCTGGTGCTGGACGGGGCCGCGACGGTGGACGAGGCCGTCGCGGTGTTCGGGCGCTACAACGTCGACCCCTCCGACAGCCCGCCGCTGCACTACATGGTCGCCGACGCCGCCGGCCGCTCGGCGATCATCGAGTTCGTCGGCGGCCGGATGGTGGTGCACCGAGGGCAGGGCCCGTGGCAGGCCATGGTGAACTTCGCCGTCACGGGCTCCACCGAGCAGAGCCGGCAGGCCGACCACCGCTACCGGACGGCCACCGAGGCGCTGGAGGCCGCCGGGGGCGGGCTGTCGGCGGCCCAGGCCATGGACCTGCTCGCCCGCCTCAGGCAGGGCCACACCCAGTGGTCGATCGTCTACGGCGGCAAAACCGGCGAGGTACGGCTGGCCACCGGCCGCAGGTACGGCACCGTGCACCGGTTCCGGCTGCCCATGAACTGAGGGACAGCGCCGCCGGAGCCGCCGGGACGCGGAAAAAGAAAACACGCTTCACAGCAGGTCGCCCGGGTAGGGGACGGGAAATCCGGTCAGGCGCCACCCGGCGGGCACCGCCCCCGGCGTACGCTGAAGGCACGGCCACCGCCTGTGCGCGATTTGCCTGCAGCCGCAGTACCCAGCAGCCGTAGATCGCGAAACACCGCATGGCTCAACTCACCGTCACCGTCACCGACCACCACGCGTTCTGCGTGGTGGCCGTGACCGGCGACCTCGACGTCCTGTCCGCCGACCTCCTGCAGCAGGCGATCGACCGTGCCGTCGCCCGCGGCCGCACTGACCTGGTCGTGGACGCCGCCGCCCTGTCGTTCTGCGACTCCCGCGGCCTGTGGACACTGATCACCGGGCACCGCCGGGTGGCCGCGCAGGGCGGCTCCCTGCGGCTGGCCCGCGTGCAGGGCGTCCTGGCCCACCTGCTGCGGCTGACCGGGCTCACCGCGCTGTTCCCCTCCGACGGTGAACTGGACCGGCAGGTGGAGACGCTGACCGCGGCCGCGCGGGGCCGGGCCCCCGGCACCCGGACCGACGCCCGCGGCCCCGATCTCATCCACTGACGGGGCGGTGCCCGCGAGAAGGGCCGGTCGGGCAGACTGACCGGATGGCATACGACGACGCGGCGACCGTCCACGCGTGGGCCGCCCTCCAAGGCCCGGCCGGACTGGCCGAGGCGGTGTCCTACGAAGCGGCCGGCGCAGTACTGCCGGCCCGCCTGCCGGTCCGCGAACTGGCGCGGGCGAGCGTGGGCGTGTGCTCCCTGGCCGCCGCGGAACTGCTGGCGCGGCGCAACGCCGTACCGATCCCCGCGGTGCGGGTGCGGGAGGCCGCGGTGGCCACGGCGTTCACCAGCGAGCGGCACCTGCGGATCGACGGGCGGGCTCCGACGCCCTTCGCCCCGCTCTCCGGTTTCTGGCGCGCGTCCGACGGCTGGGTGCGCACCCACGCCAACTACCCGCATCACCGCTCCCGGCTGCTGGACGCCTTGGGCCTCGACGACACCGGAGACGACCGCGCGTCCGCCGAGGCCCTCGCCGCGCGGATCGCGACGCGGCCGGCCCGGTGGATCCAGGAGACCGTCTACGCACGCGGCCTGGC
>NZ_CDRNDK010000696.1:0-2377 GCF_977012225.1 Planomonospora algeriensis
CGGGAGAGCGGGGCCCCGACGGCACCTGGTGGCCGCAGGACCCCGCCCGCTCCGTGCCGGAGCTGGTCGCGGAGGCGGCGCAGGCGTACGGCCTCGGCCCGGACGCCGCCGCGCTCTACCTGGCGCTGCTGGCGATGCCGGACCCCACCGACCGGAACGTGGCCCGCTGGACCGGCTGGAAACCGGCCCGGGCCCAGGCGGCCCGCGCCGAGCTGGCCGCCTCCGATCTGGTGGTCGAGGCCAGCCGGGCCAGGGCCGGCCGCTCGCTCTTCCTGCCCGGCGGCTGGGTGGACTTCAAGGCCCCGCACCTGCCGTTCGAGGACTGGAAGCTCCCGCTGCTCGACCTGGCTGCGAAGGAGGGGGCGCGGCTCGGCGTGATCGCCCCCGCCGAGCCCGTCGCCGGCCTCTACGCCAGGGCGTGGCAGCGGGTGCGCGACGGCGACCGGCCCCGGCTCCAGGAGCTCAGGACCCGGCGCGCTCAGCGGTCGCGGAAACAGGCATGAGAACGCGGGGCCGGGAGTCGCCGGCGGCGGGCGCGGTCCCGGTCTCCGGCAGGTAGGACGCTCCGGCAGGCATGAGGCCTCCGGCAGGCACGAACCGGCCGGTGGCCGGGAACCGCGCGGCGGATCCCGGCCACCGGCCCGACAGGTGAACGGACAAGAGGACGCACATGACCATGACCGGCCAGCCGGACGCACTCCCGGTGCCCCCGGCCCTTCCCGACGCGACGGCTCCTCCGGCACGGCGGCCGCTCCCGGCCGGCAGGCGGTGCCGGCCGAGGAGCGGTACGCCGCCGAGCTCGCCTTCCTCGCGGCCCACGACGACGGACCCCGCCCGCCCGGATGGGCGCTGACCCCCCGGGCGGTGGTCACGTTCGTCTGCGGCAGCGACGGCCGGGCCCTGGAACTGCCCGCCGGGCGCAGGGCGGCGGCCGGTGACGCCCCCGAGCCGCCCGCCCGCCTCGTGGTGGCTCCCAAGTTCGTCGGCGAGCGCGCCCTCGTGGAACGCTGCGTGGTGACCCTCGCCGGGGAGCGCGGCCTGCTGCTGGTGGGCGAGCCCGGAACCGCCAAGTCGATGCTGTCGGAGCTGCTGTCGGCCGCGGTCTGCGGCACCAGCGCGCTGACCGTCCAGGGCACCGCCGGCACCACCGAGGACGCCTTCCGCTACGGCTGGAACTACGCCCTGCTGCTCGCCCAGGGGCCGAGCCGCCGGGCGCTGGTCGACTCGCCGGTGCTGGCCGCGATGAGGTCCGGCCGCGTCGCCCGGGTCGAGGAGATCACCCGCTGCCTGCCCGAGGTGCAGGACGCCCTGGTGTCGATCCTGTCCGACCGGCGCGTCAGCGTGCCCGAGCTCGCCGGCACCGACGACGGCCTGGTGCCGGCCGCCCCCGGATTCACCGTGATCGCCACGGCCAACCTGCGCGACCGCGGGGTCTCGGAGATGTCGGCGGCGCTCAAGCGCCGGTTCAACTTCGAGACCGTCCACCCCATCGCCGACGCGGCCGCCGAGACCGCCCTGGTGCGCGGCCAGGCCGTCGCGGCGGTACGGCGGGCCGGGGCGGCCTTCGGCGTGGACGACGCCGTGCTGGACGCGCTGGTCACGGTCTTCCGGGACCTGCGCTCGGGCCGCTCGGCCGAGGGCTGGGACGTCGAGCGGCCGGGGACGGTGATGTCCACCGCCGAGGCGGTGCAGGTCGCCGCCTCCCTGGGGGTGGCCGCCGCCTACCTGCCGGCGGGGACGTGCTGGACCTGCTGCCCGGGCACCTGCTCGGCGTGGTCCGCAAGGACGATCCGGCCGACCACGGACGGCTGCTCGGTTACTGGGACGGCCCGGTACGGCGCCGCGCCGAGGACGGCTCCGCGATGTGGCGGCGGCTGTGGGACCTGCGGGAGAACCTGCGGTGAGAGGCGACCGGGAGATGGGCGCCGCCGCCGGGGGTGCCGGGGGCGCCGGAGCGGTCACCGCGATGGACCCGCGGGAGGCGGTGGAGGCCCTCGCGGGCTCCGAGCGGCCCTACCTGCTCGGGGTGCGCCACCACAGTCCGGCGCTGGCGGCGGCCGTACCGGCGCTGCTGGAGGACGCCCGGGCCGAGGTGGTCTGCGTCGAGCTGCCCGCGGACTTCCAGCCGTGGCTGGTCCACCTGGCGGACCCGGCCACCCGCGCTCCGGTCGCCCTCACCGCGGCCGGAGCGGACGGACGGCTCGCCTTCTACCCCTTCGCCGACTTCTCGCCCGAGCTGGCCGCGATCCGCTGGGCCCGGGAGCGCGGGGCCGAGGTGCTCTGCTGCGACCTGCCGCTGCCGGATCCCGGCTGGTCCGCCGACGCGGGGTCCGCGGTCGTGGGGGAGGGCGTCGCGGGGGAGGGCGGGTTCGCCGCC
>NZ_CDRNDK010000697.1:0-2375 GCF_977012225.1 Planomonospora algeriensis
CCGAGTCGGGCATAGCGCATCAAGCTGATCAATTCACAAACTCGCCGGGGCCCTGTCCTGCACCATGGTCGCCTCGTCCTTGTGGGTCACTGACTGGGCGTAGGTGACGGTATCGCTTCGGTCGAATTGCCCGACCGATACCTTGGGGTATCCGGGTATGAGGTCTGCGTAGGGACGACCGCCGACCACTTCGGTCATCGTGGCGTACGAGCAACGGTCGTGAGCCCAGTCGGCGTGAGCCGCCGAAGGGCGGATCATCGTGGCGGCCAAGACTGTGCCGAATATTCCGAAGACTGCCAGCAAAGCCTTTAGTCGTGACATTTACCTTCCTTTTTCTCACCAGAACGAGCGAAGTCGAACTCCGAATTCGGCCGGCGTGTGCGTTCGGTCCGACGCGCCGCCACGGCGAAAACCGGCCTGCGGCATGCGGCCGAGCCGTCCTTTCACCATCGGAGAGCCGGCCCGCTCACTGTCGCAGGAAGAAATCACGCGCCGCGAGGCTTGTAAGCCTGGCTTAACCGCGCCGCTCAGCGCCTCACGTGACGGCACGGCGACAGGCTGTGGCGGCGAAGTCGACGGGTGAACGGGGGGAACGCATGCATCGGATCCATTTCACGGCCGACGACGTGGCCCGGGTGCGGATGGCGCCCACGCTGGGACCCATGGCCGAGACCCTGTTCAGCCTGCACGCGCTGCGCGGGCGCACCGAGGAGACGATGTTCGGCGGCTGGCGGCGCCGGGTGCGCGGCGGTCTCGGCGCACGGTCCGCGGTCCTGGCCGCCATCACGCCCGCGCGAAAACCATGGTTCGACATGGCCATCCTCGCGGGCACCGGCCGCGACCTGGCCGAGAGCTCGGAGACCTTTCTGGCCAGCTCCCGGCAGGCCGTCCGGGCGGAGCTGGACTTCTACGCCGGACACCACGGCCGGGTGCCGGCCGTGCTGGCCGGACTCGTCGACACCCCCGCCGCCCGGCGGGAGGTGCTGTCCACGGTGCAGGCCTACCACCACGCCGCCGTCGGCCCGCACTGGACGGCCATGGGCGCGCACCTGGATGCCGAGCGCGCCCGGCGCGGCACGGTCCTGCTCGACCGCGGCGTCGACGGCCTGCTGTCCAGCCTGCACCCGAAGATCCGGTGGACGCCGCCGACCCTTCACATCGACTGCGGCGACCAGTTCGACGCCGACCTCACCCCCGGCGGGCGGGGCCTGCTGCTGGTGTCGTCGTTCTTCTTGCGGAACCCGTCGGTGATGTACGACCCCGCCGATCCCGCCGACTGCATCCTGCTCTACCCCGCCGTGCTCGACGTCGACCATGCCGCGGGCGTCTGGGCGGCCGGCACCTCCAGGCGGGCGCTGGCCAACCTCCTGGGCCGCACCCGCGCGTCGGTGCTCACCGCCATCGCCGGCGGCGTGGCGACCACCGGCGCCCTGGCCCGCCGCCTGGACATCTCCTCGGCGGCGGTCAGCCAGCACACCGCCGTGCTGCGCGAGGCAGGCCTCATCACGACCCGCCGGCACCGCAGCGCCGTCCTGCATCACCCCACCCGGACGGGCCTGGCCCTCCTCGACCGCGACCACTCATCCGCCTGACGACCTGACGACCTGACGACCTGACGACCTGACACGAACCCGCTGCTCGATCGACCGCTATCGAGCGGAGGCAAGGCTTGCATCCCGGGCGGAGGCACTCTTGCGAGCTGCACGCCTTTCGCCGGCTGCGCATCCGCTGGGAGGTCCGCGCCGACATCCACGAGGCGTTCCTCAAGCTGGGCTGCGCTCTGATCCGCCGGCGTCGTCTCAGCTCATTCTGCCAGGGGCTCTTAGTCTGATTCCAGGACGACTCGGACGGAGGTACGGACGCAGATGAGCGAGAACGATCCGCACATCCACGTCGACCAGAAGGCGATGCAGGCCAGCGCCGGCGGCCGCAACGCGATGGTGTCGGTGTTGGGCCTCGTGCCCGACTCCGCGAGCGTCGTCACCACCGGTTGCGGCCTCCAGGTGCCCTATGCGATGACCTCTCCCCGCCCGGAGAGCGTCACCTGCCTCGCCTGCAGGGAACACGCCCACCGGGAGCACCTGCGCTATGAAACACGTCCTAGTCGTCGCCGAGGGCGGCCAGACTGATGATCATGGCGAGGCGCTGGCGGGCGTCGTCCAGGTTCAGCGGAGTGATCTCGCCGATCCTGCGCAGCCGGTTGCGGACGGTGTTGGGGTGGACGCCGAGCCGCTCGGCGGCGGCGGTGAGGTCGCCCTGGGCCTCCAGCCACGCCCGCAGCGTCACCGCGTAGTGGGTCGCGTGCGCGGCGTCGTGCCGGCGCAGCGCGCTGACCGGCCCGCGTGCGGGAGGCCGGCCCGTACGCGCCGCGGCGC
>NZ_CDRNDK010000698.1:0-2367 GCF_977012225.1 Planomonospora algeriensis
GTCACCGGCCGCGTCACCGGTCACGCGGCCGGCCGCTCCCGCGCTCCGCGTCTCCGGCGTCGAGTACGCCTACCGGCCGGGCCACCCGGTGCTGCGCGGCGTGGACCTCGACGTCGCCCCCGGTGAGCGGATCGCCCTGGTCGGGGCCAGCGGTGCGGGCAAGACCACGCTGGCCAAGCTCATCGCGGGCATCCACCGCCCCGGCAGCGGCTCGATCACCGTGGGCGGGACGCGGCCGCCCGGACGGGATCCGGATGAACCGCCCGGTGCGGGCGGAGACGCGGAGCCGCCCGGCCCGGACGGGTACCCGGAGGCGCCCGGACCGGGTCCGGCGGGACCCTCCGTCGCGCTGGTCACCCAGGAGGTGCACGTCTTCGCCGGCCCGCTCGCCGACGACCTGCGGCTCGCCCGGCCGGAGGCGACCGAGGCGGAGGTCCGCGCCGCGCTGGCGCGGGTCGGGGCACTGGCCTGGCCGAGGCCTGCCCGACGGGCTGCGCACCGTGGTCGGCGAGAGCGGTCACCGGCTCACCGCCGCGCAGGCCCAGCAACTGGCACTGGCCCGGCTCGTCCTGGCGACCCGCCCGCGGTCGTGCTCGACGAGGCCACCGCGGAAGCCGGGAGCGCGGGGGCGCGGGCGCTGGAGGTGTCCGCCGCCGCCGCGGTCGAGGGCCGGACCGCCCTCGTCGTCGCGCACCGGCTCACCCAGGCCGCGACGGCCGACCGGATCGTGGTCCTCGACGGCGGGAAGGTGGCCGAGACCGGTACGCACGACGAGCTCGTGCGCGCCGGAGGGCACTACGCCGAACTGTGGAAGGCCTGGTCGGACACCCGCCCCGGAGCATGAGCGGCGGGACGCGGCCCGGACACGCGAGCCGGGGGAGCCCTTGGACGCGGCTCTCCGGCTCTCCTGGCTCCCTCGGCTCACCGTGCGGTGACGGGCGTGCGGGCCTCCGGCGGTTACGCGCCCGCGGCGCCGTTCGCGCGGTCCGCGAGGTTCGCGCGGTTCGCGCCGTTCATGGCCTCGACGAGGCTGCGGGGGCGCATGTCCGTCCAGTTCGCCTCCACGTACTCCAGGCAGGCGTCCCGGGAGTCCTCACCGAAGACGGTCTCCCAGCCCGCCGGGACCTCGGCGAAGGACGGCCAGAGCGAGTGCTGGCCCTCGCCGTTGACGAGAACCAGGTAGCGGCCCTCGGGATCCTCGAACGGGTTGCCGCTCATGAGTCGTTCCTCCTCGTGTCATCGGCGACCGACCGGTCGGGGTCGGCCACCGCGGTCTTCAGGATGCGGACCAGATCGTCCGCGAGCCGCTGCACCGTGCTCCGCTCGAACAGGCCGGTGTCGTACTCCAGCAGGCAGTCCACCGGCCCGGCGCCGCGCGGTTCGAAGAAGCTGAGCGTCAGGTCGGCGTTGAGCGCCCCGGTCGGGACCGGTTCGAAAGCCGCCCCGATGTCCTCCATCCGCGCCATGCGCGCCTGCTCGTGATGGACCAGCATCACCCGCGGCGCGGGCAGGCCGAGCTCCCGCGCGACCCGGGCGAAGGGGACGTCCTGCCGGTCGAACGCGGCGAGATCGGCCTCCCGGATGCGCGCGAGCAACTCGCGGAAGGTCGGCTCGCCCGAGGTGTCGGTGCGCAGGATGACCGTGTTGAAGAAGCACCCGACCAGGTCGGTGAGCGCCTCCTCGGCGCGGCCCGCGACCAGCGAGGCGATCGGCAGGTCCGTCCCGGCGCCGTGCCGGGTGAGCAGCGCCGCCAGCGCCGCCTGGAGCACCATGAACATGCTGGTGCCCGTCCGGGCGGCGAGGTCGTCGACGGCGGCGTGCAGGACCGGGTCCAGCACGAGCTCGACATGGTCGCCGCGTCCACCGCGTCCACCGTGCTCACCGGCCCCGCCGGGGTCCTGCCCGCGCGGCCGGTCGTACGGCAGCGCGGGGTCGGGGGGCAGCCCGCGCAGGGCCTCCCGCCAGTAGCCGAGCTGCCGGTCGGCCACCCCGCCGAGCAGCTCGTGCGCCCACGAGGTGTAGTCGGCGTAGCCCACCGGCAGCTCGCTCCAGGCCGGGGCGTCCCCCCGGCGGCGGGCCGCGTAGGCGGTGACGAGGTCGCGGACCAGCGGCACGACGGACCACTCGTCCACGCCGATGTAGTGCACCGTCAGCAGGAGCGCCTGGGCGCCGGAGCCGTCCGTGAGCAGCCGCGCCCGCAGCGGCGGGTTCCCGGTCAGGTCGGCCTCCTCGGCCGCCAGCGCGCGCAGCCGCTCGTCCAGGTCGGTGACCTGGACGAGTTCGAGTCCCTGCGCGGCGGGTTCCTGGACCAGCTCGGCCTCCGGCGCGGCGGTCCCCGGGCCGGGAGCCCGCTGCCGTCGGCCGGCC
>NZ_CDRNDK010000699.1:0-2365 GCF_977012225.1 Planomonospora algeriensis
CACCAGAGCCCGGCTGAGACGGCCGGCAGGACCACCGGCCCGCCGCAGTGCGCACCCAACCCGGCCACCCCGCGAACCGGACCCGGCCGGACCACCACCCCGTGAACGGAACCGGGCCGGATTCCGGCGAAGCGGGACGAGGCGGTGGGGGTCAGTCGGCGGGGTGGGCGGTGCGGTGGCGGAGGAGGAGCATGGCGGCGTCGTCGGCCAGCGGGCGGCCGACGTGGTGGAGGAGGTCGGCGCGGAGGGCGTCCAGGGCGAGCTGCGGGTCGGCGCCGTCCAGCAGGTGGGCGCGGGAGTCCAGAGGGTAGAACCGGCCCGAGCGGTCCCGCGCCTCGATGACCCCGTCGGTGTAGAAGAGCACTTGGTGGCCGGGCTCGAACGGGATCTGGTAGGGCACCGGTTCCCCTGCCTTCAACGCGCCCATCCCCAGGGGCAGCGCGTCCTCCGGCGGCTCGGCGAACCAGTGGTCGCCTCCTGCGGTGAGCACCATGGGCGGCGGGTGGCCGCAGTTCAGGACGGTGATGGAGGTTCCGCCGGTGATCTCGGCGAGCACGGCGGTGACGAACTGCTCGCCGGACAGCTCCCGGCTCAGCGCGTTCTCCAGACGGGACACCACGCCCTGGAGCTTGGACTCGTCGTAGGCGGCCTCCCGGAAGGCGCCGAGCACCACCGCGGCCGTCTCGACGGCCTCCAGCCCCTTGCCCTGGACGTCGCCCACGATGACCCGGACGCCGTGCGGGGTGGTGACCACCTCGTACAGGTCGCCGCCGATCCGGGCCTCGGCCGTGGCGGAGGTGTAGGAGACGGCGACGCCGATCCCGGGTCCGGCGCGGCGGGGTACCGGCCGGAGCAGGACCCGCTGGGCCGCCTCGGCCACCGAGCGGACGTCGGCGAGCCGCCGTTCGTGGCGGAGCCGCCCGGCGCTGGCCAGGACGCTGGCCACGGTCACGCCGAGGATGGCGATGACGGTGACGTTGGTGCGGGGCGTCCAGAGGATGTCGTTGTAGGCGCCGAGGGCCACACCGAGCAGGAGGGCGATGACGCCGACCAGCGTGGTGCGGGCCAGGCCGCACGCCACACTGGCGAAGGCCGGTCCCAGGGCGAGCAGGGGGAGGAGCCCGGTCGTCGGGCCCGTGCCGAAGTCGATCATCGCCACCACGGCCATCACGATGAACGGCAGCAGCTTCAGGACGGCGTGGGTCTTGCCGGTCTCGACGGAGGAGAGAAGCCTGCCGAAGACGCGGGCCCTGGTCGAGGAGAGGGAGGCGCGGAGAGAGGCGAGCCGCCTTTTCGGGCGTGACGGGGAGCGATCCCGGCGGTCGTCTCTCCTGGGCATCTCACCACGTCTCGTTAAACAGCGTGTTTGCTTTTTCCTACCACAGCGATAGGCATCGGCGGCGGACTACACGCGAGGTTCAACGGAGGAACGTATTCATGGCCGGATGGGTACGCCGGAGCCGGCGCACCCATGAGACGGTCCGGAGGGTCAGAAGGAGTCGACGGCGCGGCGGGCCTCGGGGTCCAGGACGCCCCAGTTGATGAGCTCCTCGGTGAGCTCGCTGGGGGACTTGTCGTAGATCACGGCGAGGGAACGCAGGTCCTCCTGGCGGATGGACAGCACCTTGCCGTTGTAGTCGCCACGCTGGCTCTGGATGGTCGCCGCGTAACGGGCGAGCGCGCCGGCCTTCTCCTTCGGGAGCTGGGAGAGGCGCTCAAGGTCGATCACAAGCTTCGGAGTGGGACCGAGCGGGCTCGGGGCCGCGCCTCCGGGCAGCAACTCCGAGACGGGCACCCCGTAGAAATCCGCGAGCTCGGCAAGCTTCTGCACCGTGACCGCACGGTCGCCACGCTCGTAGGAGCCGACGACGACCGCCTTCCAACGTCCACGGGACTTCTCTTCGACTCCGTGCAGGGACAATCCCTGCTGGGTGCGAATGGCGCGGAGTCGTGCACCCAGCGACTTGGCGTATTCAGACGGCATCGTGTGGCCCCCCGGCTCTCTAATGTACTGCTTTCACTTGATTGTGCTACCTCACGCCGTATGCTCCGGTCACCGGGTCGGCACCCAGGGGTAGGCGCCTGCGATGACCGGAGAGTGAGGGTTCACCCGGTAACGTCACGACGTGTGGTTACGGACAGTGACGGTAAAGGGGTGGACGCCGAAGGTCAAGCTGATTGGAAAAAAGAGGTCGAATCCGGTCCGGCAGCTTCCGCCTCAAATGCCGTAATTGTTCCCTCGGGTGGGCCTTCGAATCCCGGTCCGGGGACTGAAGCGCCGCGGGTCCTTCCCCGGGAGCCGGCGGCGGGCGGGCGGTCAGATGCCGTCGCGCTCGATCGGGCAGCTCATGCAGCGCGGGCCCCC
>NZ_CDRNDK010000700.1:0-2364 GCF_977012225.1 Planomonospora algeriensis
TGCGGTTTCAGGGCCGAACGTGGCATGGATCGGCCCGGAGCTGCGGAACGCAGGCAGAAGGTCGTGCAGGTAGGTCGGTGACTGCATGGCCGCCTCTCGGAGGAAGGGAGTATCCCGCAGGACGCCCCGCACTGCGTGTCCGGACCGCGTCCGGGGAGGTTACCCGTGATCATCTAGGCTCGCCTCAGCAAGGACACGCCTTACCCGAGCTGGTCGGCTGAGCATGGTGGGGGCAGGAGGTCGGGGTCGACATGGTCAGCGAGATAGATCATGACACCTTCGGGATGCATCCCGAAGGCTGCGGCGACGAGTTTGGCGTCCATGGTGTTGACCAGGTCGATCAGGCGGGTGGAGCGAAGCATCCGCGGTGAGATGCCGGCCGGGTCCAGGACATGGCTGACATAGGCGACGGAGGCCGGGTTCTTGCCCGCCTTGGTGCCCTTGGTGACCATCAGATGCGGGTTGCCGGTGCGCTGAGTCTCGCGGTGGGCCAGACACCGCTGCACCATGGTCCAGCTGACCGGATCCAAGGGGACCGGGTGGGGGCGGTGCCCCAGGCGGATGGCGCGGGCGGCAGGATCGATGTCTCCCAAGCGCAGGTGGCGGATCTCGCTGCTGGAGGCGCCATGGAGCAGTGCGAGGATGCCCAGCAGAGCCTCGTGTGGATGGACGGCCGGGCCGGTGGTCCACCGCTGGAAGAGGCGTCGCTGCTGGTCGAGGATGAGGGTCTTGCCGATGAAGCCCTTGGGCGCCTGCGCCGACAGTCCGCTGGTGGGGTCGACCAGGATTATCTTGTGGCTCTTGGCGAAGCGGAAGAACTGCCGGGCGATCTGCAGCCGCCGCGGTCGGTTCTTGGGCTGAGCGGCCAGGAAGGTCTCGATGTCGTGGACGTCGACCAGAGCCCAGTCCTGCTTGCCGCGCGCGTCCACGTGCTGGGCCAGATCGCGCACGGTGGACAGCTTGGTGTCGAGGGTGACGTCAGCGCGGGGCAGTGTCCCGGCCCGGCGGGCGCGCTCGCGTGAGTGCAGCAGGAAGGTGTTGAAGGCCTCCGCCGCGGGCCGCAGCGGTTCGGGGACGGCGTTGATCCGGCGGCGACGGCGTCCGGAGGCCAGCCGTTCCGCGTGGTCGGTGGCCAGCGCCAACCCGCGTTCGGTGAAGAAGACCTCCAGTCCTCGGGCCAGCGGTCCCATCGAGCGGCCGGGCAGGCGGGCCCGTTCCAGCAGGGCTTGAGGGTGGTGGGGATGGTCATCGTCCAGCAGCCGTCCCAACTGGCCGATCAGGAGGCAGGCCCGGGCCGGAGAGTGACCGGCGGCCAGGTGGGCGATGAGGTCGCCGAGCCAGAGCGGTGGATCGGCCAGTCGGGCGATGAGGTTCCCGCCGGCGACGAAGGGCCGTTCGGGGCGGCGTTGCCAGCAAGCCGAGCACAGGCCGTGGCCGGCATGCGGGCGAAGCTGACCGCATCCGTCGCAGACACGGGGAGGGTCCTTCACCTGGCGGGGACGTGAGCAGGTCCCGCACCAGCCGGTGGCATCGCGCAGATAGCCCGGGCGGCCGCAGCGCGGGCACGGCTGCTGAGCCGCCCGCTGACGCGCCTTGCGGGCGCAGTCCCGGCACAGCGTCGCATCCGGTGAGCGGACCGGATGCCCGCACTCGACGCAGACGCGCGAACACGTGATGCATCGGCCGGTGTCGGCCTGCAGCACCCGTTGCTTGCCGCAGGCCGGGCAGGACGCCTTGACGGCCGCGTTCTTGAGTCGGCCCAAGCAACGGCCGCAGTGCTGGCGGCCGATGATGCCGACCGGACCGCCGCAGTCCACACAGTCGCGTTGCCGCTGGCCCATCTCGGTCCTCCGTTTTCGGTCACAGTGGGGGCATGGAACGGCCCCCGCCGACGGCCTTCGGCTCGGCCGCCGGCTGAGGCGGCCGGACGGGCCGCTCGACGGGAGTGGTGTCCACCTCGAACAGGTCGTTGGGGCTGCACTCCAACGCGGTGCACAACGCCGCCAGGGTGGACAACTTCACCTGCGTGGGCTCCTTGGTCAGCAGCACCGACACCGAGGCGGCCGACAGCGCCAATCCAGCTCGCTCGGCCAGCAACCGCCGCAGCTGGGCGCCGGTCCACACTTCACGCTGCGCGGCGGCCATCCGTAGTTTCCACCGGATCTTCATGCCGTCGAGTCTCCCTCCCCGGTCAACTCGCCCAGAGCGCTGGTCACCGCCCGGCGATAGGCGTCTTCGATGAAGGTGGCCGACGGGCGGACATAACGCATCGTCGAACTCACCGTCCAGTGCCCGAGCAGCTGCTGGATGTGAGGTGCCCAGCAGATTCCGGACAGTCGCTTGTGGCGGAGCCTATGCGGCTTC
>NZ_CDRNDK010000701.1:0-2352 GCF_977012225.1 Planomonospora algeriensis
CGGTAGCGGCCTGCTCCAGCCGGGTGCCGTCTTCCACTCCGACCGCGGCTCGAACTACACCTCGGAGGAGTTCGGTCGTTTCCTGACCGGCCTGGGCATCCGCCGTTCGGTCGGCCGTACCGGGGTCTGCTACGACAACGCGATGGCCGAGTCCTTCTTCTCCGCGATCAAGAACGAATGGCTCAACCGGTTCGTCTTCTCCACCAGGGCCAAGGCGAAACGGCAGGTCATCCGCTATATCGAGGGGTTCTACAATCGGCGGCGCCTGCACTCGGCGCTCGGCTACCGATCACCCCTCGAAGCGCTCAACGAGTTCCATTCATCCCAAGAAGCCGCATAGGCTCCGCCACAAGCGACTGTCCGGAATCTGCTGGGCACCTCAGTTCGCCCTGCCCTCGACGCGACCGGACACCACCCGAGCCCCTCGCCGCAACCACAGCACCGGCCTCGAACCGCCCGGCGAGCACGGCCACAAGCCCGGAAACGAAGAGAGCCCGCCCGATTCTCATGATCAGACGAGCACTCGTGACACATGATCAGGCCATCTCAAGAACAGCCCAGATGGTGGGCTGTTCACGAGTGGCCCTGACCTGCAGATGAGACGGGGAATCGTTGATCGCTTCCCAGAATGGGGATGATCGCTTCCCAGTGACGACACCGCGCAGGCGGATCCGCAATCTCATGATCTGAATACCGAAGGGACCCTGGACGTCACCTTCGTGTGGCGGCGAGTAGTAGCGGTGAGCGGACATCGAGTCTGGCGGCAAGGTCGGCAATGGTCTCAGCCAGCCACCCGATCGCGTCGCACGACCACTCGGTGAGGTCTCCACGCAGCACGACGCCGTGCCGGGGCGGGCCGTTCCAGAAACTGTCGTCGAACGGCGGAGGCGGGCAATCGCCTCCGCCGGCGATGTCGAACGACCGGCACACGAACACGTCTTGCTCCAAGCGGTCGAGGTGGTCGCTGAACTGCTGTGCGACAGCAGAGATCGACGGGTCCTGGCCGCTACTGATACTGACCTCGACGTGCGTCTTCGCTTCCGGGTCGCAGCTGGCGAACCAGCCTCCCGAGAGCATCGACGGCACGGGCGCGTACTGCGGACGCGACGCGGTGCCGAGTCCCTGAACCGGCAGGAGGACCTGAACTGCGGACAGACGTAGTGTGCCGGCCCGCACTGTCGCGTCCCCGGCGCAGCGCAGGAACGGCTGCACCGGCAGTGGGCGGTCTGCGGCGACCGCGCTGGCCTCGACCTGGAACCACGAGACCAGTCCCGCTTCAGCAACACCGCGAGGGTGATCCCATCCGGCGTCGTTCATAGCCCACAACCCGGGCGCGACCGCCAGATGATCCTCATCTCCGCCTGTCGCCACGGTCGAGGATTCGTCGAGCCAGCCCATGGCGAGGGACCGGTGATAGAACAGCGAGTGGGCGTCGTCCGTCGACCCGGAAGCGCGCCAGGCATGCGGAATCAGTTTCCCGTACAGGGCCGCGAACATGGTGCCTGCGGTCGGGCGGACCGCGGGTGTCATGCCCGGCTGTGCGGTAGTACTACGCTCCGGCATGCTAGGCCCCCTGACTGCCTCATAGCTATGGCGTTCCTGTTTCGTACGTTAAAACACCTGGCAGGCGACGTTCGCCTGGTTCATCGGTTTCTCGCCGGTGTCGATCTCGCCGATCACATCAACATCCACATGGTTGCGCCACGACGTCACGGCGGTGCCGTCACAGTCCTTGCGCGCGACCGTACGGTCCCCGCTGCCGGTGTACGGGCGAAGTGTCTTGATCTCCGAACATGCCTTCTGCCGCCAGCTGTTGTCGGTATACCACTCATAGAGACAGTTGGACACCTTGGCGCGGTTGTTGCTGCAGTTTCCCTTCTTCCACCACCCGTGACCGGACGCCGCGATCCCGGTACGGGACCGGTGGGGGTTGTCTCTTCCACTCACAGGTGTGCAGCCGATCAGTGCTGCGCTCGAAGCCGTACTCGGGCTCATGGGGATTACCCGCCCAGAGCTGTCCAGGTACACCGCGGTCGAGTCAGAGCCGACCGGCGCCACCCCCGGCACGGCATCTGCGGACGGAGCGAATGTCGTGCTGGATTGCAGTCCCGCCGTCGTGACCGCACCGGCTGGCGTGCTTGCCACGGCCGTAGCGCCCATCCCGAGTATCAGGACGGCACTCACGGCTACGAGCCGATTCACGAACCCTGCCTTGATCACATTTCCTCCCTCAGATGGGTGGTCCGCCGGCAGACGCCTTGGAAACAGTCGACCACAGAAAGTAGCCAAACGCTAAGCCCGGGTTCCGCAGTTGGTGGTCACGCATGATGCCGAATCTGGTGTGTGAGCTGC
>NZ_CDRNDK010000702.1:0-2346 GCF_977012225.1 Planomonospora algeriensis
GCCGCGCCCCCGCCCGCACCCGCGCCCGCGAAGGACGAGAGGTTCGAGCCCCCGGAGCTGCCCCGCCCGGCGCAGCTGCCCGCGGCGGTGAGCGACTTCACCGGCCGCCGCCAGATCATCGACCGGCTCCTCGCCCTGCTCTCCGCGCAGGACGGCGCGGGCGGCGCCGAAGGCGTCCCGGTCGCGGCCATCTCGGGCATCGGCGGCGTGGGCAAGACCGCCCTGGCGGTGCACGTCGCCCACGCCATGCACGACCGCTTCCCCGACGGGCAGCTCTACGCGGACCTGCGCGGGTACGGCGACGAGCCGACCGCGCCGGAGTCCGCGCTGGCCGCCTTCCTGCGCGGCCTGGGACTGCCCTCCGACGTCATCCCGGACGGCCTGGCCGAACGCTCGGCGCTGTTCCGCTCGCTGCTGGCCGACCGCCGGATGCTGGTCCTGCTCGACAACGCCCGCGACGCCGCCCAGGTCGGCCACCTGCTCCCGGGTTCCTCCGGCTGCGCGGCGATCGTGACCAGCCGCCACAAGCTGGCCGACCTGCCCGCGGCGCGCCTGGTCGACCTGGACGTGATGGAACCGGACGAGGCGCTGGGGCTGCTGCGCGCGGTCGCCGGGACCGAGCGGGTGGACTCCGAACGGGCCGCCGCGATGGACGTGGTCGCCGCGTGCGGCTTCCTCCCGCTGGCCGTGCGGATCGTGGCGGCCCGCCTGGCCGCCCGCCCCACCTGGACCGTCGCCTCCCTGGTCCCCCGGCTGGCCGACGAGCGCCGTCGCCTGGACGAGATGCGGGTGGGCGACCTCGCGGTGGAGTCGACCTTCGCCCTCGGGTACGGCCAGCTCACCTCCGCCCAGGCCCGGGCGTTCCGGCTGCTCTCCCTGCCCGGTGGGCCGGACATCTCGGTCTCCGCCGCCTCGGCCGTACTGGACCTGGATCCGATGGACGCCGAGGACCTGCTGGAGTCCCTGGTGGACGCCAGCCTGCTGGAGGCCCCCGCTCCCGGGCGCTACCGCTTCCACGACCTGCTCAAGCTCTTCGCCCGCCGAGCCGCCGGGCGCGCCTCCGGCTCCGGCGCGGACCACGGGCCGGGCGCCGAGTCCGGCCCGGAGGCGCTGTCCCGGCTGCTCGGCTTCTACCTGGCCTCCGCGCGTCGGCGCACCGGCTCGCCTACGAAGGCAGCACGGTGGCCGACCGGCTGGCCGTCTCCGGCGGCGGGCACGCGTTCTCCTCCGCCGACGAGGCCGTGACCTGGCTCGCGGTCGAGGCCGAGGGCCTGTTCGCGTCCATCTCCCAGGCCGCCGCGGGCGCGCGGGAGGCCGCCGCGCTGCTGCCCGCCGCCGACCTGCTGCTCGCCATGGAACCGCTGCTGGAGTCCGGCAGCCACGTCCGCGAGTTCGGCCTGCGGATCCGCGAGGTGCTCGCCGCCGCCCGGCGCCTGGACGCGCCCTCCGCCGAGCTGCGCTGCCGCTACGTGCACGGCAGGCTGCTGTTCGGCGCGAACCGGCTGGCCGAGGCGGAGCAGGAGTTCCGGGCCGTGCTGGAGCTGTCGGCGGGGGGCGACCGGATCGTCACCGGGGAGGCGCTCAACGCGCTGGCCGTGGTGGTCGGGCGGCAGCGCCGCCACACCGAGGCGCTGTCCTGGTTCGACGCGGCCCGCAAGGAGTTCCGGGAGAACGGCGCCCCGGGCGGCGAGGCCCTGACGCTCAGCTACTCCGCCCGCGATCACCTGTTCCTCGGCCAGCCCGGGGAGGCGATCGCCGCCGCCGAGCAGGGACTGGCGATCTTCAGCGAGATCGGTTCCGCCGCGGGCACCGCCCGGGCCCGCTACCACCTGGGCATCGTGCTGTCCCGGGTCGGGCGCCTGAACGAGGCGGTCCACCACCACGCCGAGTGCCTGGCCTTCTTCCGGGCGGGCAACCAGCGGGTGTGGGAGCAGCGGGTCTGCTCGCGCCTGGCCGAGACGCTCATCGCCGCCGAGCGCTTCGCCGACGCGACCCGCCACGCCGAGCAGGCCCTCACCGTCAGCCGCGAGATCGGCCACCCGTACGGCGAGGCCCAGGCCCTATGGGTGCTGGGCCGGGCGCTCTCCGGGCTCGGCGAGTCCCGGCGCAGCCGCGCCTGCCTCGTCCGCGCCCACGACCTCTTCTCCCGGCTGAGCGCCCCCGAGGCCGGGGACCTGCGCGCCCTGCTCGACCGCGACCAGGTCGACGACGGGTCCGAGCCCGTCGTATAGGGCGTCGTCCAGACGCGTCATCCACACGTGATTGATCACGGGCGGGCTCCGCCCTGTGCCGATGGCGACGCTGCGCGTCGCGGCTCGGGGGCCGGTAACCGCCGTCTTCCCTCGT
>NZ_CDRNDK010000703.1:0-2328 GCF_977012225.1 Planomonospora algeriensis
GCGTCCGGCGGTCCGGTGCGCCGAGCCGTACCCTCCGGCCTCCCGGAGCCGCGGGGCCCCAGGGCCCCGGAGTGTCCTCGGTGCCCTGGTGCTCCTGGCCCGCCTCCGGCCGGCGCAGCCCCGAGACGAGCAGGAGGAGCCCCGCGCCGGCGCCCGCCCCGGCCAGCACCGCCAGCAGCACCTGAACGGTCACGCCACTCCTTCCAGCGGGGCGACCGAGGCGAGCGCGCCGGAGATCCGGCGGGCGGCCCGGACCAGGCGGGTCCGCTGCCGCCGCCCTTCCAGGAACGCCTGGGCGGCCGGGTCGTGGGCGATGTGCGCGCGGATCCGCACGCCGATCGCGTCGGTCACCTCCCGGGGCGGGTAGGCGCCCCGGCCGACCAGGACCAGCTCGGCGTGGGGCAGGGCCTCCGCCAGGCCCTCCAGGTGCGCCAGGTCCGCCAGCCGGGGCCGCGCCAGGACGAGGACGCGGTCCATGCTCACGGCGAGCTCCGCGGCCGGGCCCGCCAGCCGTCCCAGGTCGGCGACCACGGCCGCGCCCGCCGGGAGTTTGCCGAACACCTCCGGCAGCGTGGCGCTGAGCGTCATGAGCGCGGCGCCCGCCCGGTCCGGTCGGGCGGGACCGGCGATCACCCGCAGTCCGCCGGGCAGGGACTGCGTGTGGCGCCGGAGCACCTCCGCGTCCCGCTCGCTGCGGGTCTCGGCGGCCAGTGAGACGGTCCCCGGGGAGGGTTCGAGCCGGAAGTACCCGGCGAGCTCTCCACCGGAGGCGTCCAGCTCGGCCAGGACCACGTCCGTGCCGGGCCAGGTGGCCGCGAGAGCGAGGGCGAAGGTGGTCGCACCCGGCGAGTTCTTCATCGAGGCGACGCCGATGACGGTCAATTCGCCCCCTGCGAGACCTGCACCAGCGTGAACATGCCCTGCGCGACCGGGGCGGCGATCTTCTCCGCGTCGTTCCGCGGCAGCAGCAGCGTGACCACGGCGGGGCTCTGCGGCTGGTCGGGCCTGCGGACCTCGGTCACCACGGCGACCACGGACTGCGGCCTCGTCCGGGTCCCGCCGACGCCCGCGGAGACGGTGTCGCCGGGGATCTCGGTGACGGCGACCCGGTCTCCGGGCGCCAGGCCCGGGGCGTACTGCCCCGGCCGCACCGCCGCCCCGATCAGCGCCTGGTCCGGCCGGGGGTGGGCGGCGCTCCCGCCGACGTTCTTCTCGGTGAGCAGGGTCCCCGCCACCACCGGGACCGTGAGCTTCCGGCCGACCAGGCTCCCGGCGCGGCTCGCCGGGACGAGGCCGGCGTCCACGCTCCCGGTCACCGTGCGCAGGTCGCCGGCGTCGAGGACGTGCCCGGCCGGGAGGTCGGACCGTACGGCCACCGCCCCCGCCGGGATCCCGGCCCGCAGGGTGACCGCGGCCGAGGCGAGTGCGCACGCCGCCACGAGGACGCCTCCGAGCAGCATCCTGCCGACGCTCCGGCGCCTCCTCGGCGCACCGGTCGTCGGTCGCGCCGGTCTGACCGCCGTCGTGGCCACTGCTTCCCCCTCTTCAGGCTGTGACGATCTTCAAACTGTGACGATCGTCAGGCTGACGATCGCCGCCGTCACGCGGTGACGACCGATTGGGACTCGGCGACGCGGAACTCCTCGCTCGCCGTGGTGGTCAGGGACGGGAGCGGACCGCTCCGCCCGGCGGCGGTCCAGGTGACCTCCCAGACGACCGTGGCGGTCACCCGGTATTCGCCGTTCGGGGCGTCCATGCTCGAGTCCAGGTAGGTGTGGCCGCAGGTGGGCGAGGGGCGGCGCGGGTCGTCCCGGCCCTCGCGGTACGCCGTGCCCGGGCCCCGGCAGACCACCGTGGTGCCGTCGCCCATGTCCCACTTCACCCGGACCGGCCGGGCGAGGACGGTCGCGGTGGTCCCGCCCGCCGTGCCGGTGGCCGTGCGGGGGCGCCAGGACGTCCGTGAGATCGTGAGCCAGATCGGCAGCCGGACCAGTTGCAGGTCCTCGGGGCCCGGCGAGGAGCCGATCTCCGGCTCGGGCAGGACGAGACGGTCCACCGCCTCCAGGACCGCGGCCGGGGGGACCGGGGTCCCGGCGGCCGTCCTCCGCCCGTGCCGTCCCCGCCCGCGCCGTCCCCGTCCGCCCTCGGGCGCGGCTTCAGGGGATTCAGCGGGTCCAGCGGCTCCAGCAGGTCCAGCGGGTGGTCCAGCGGGCTCCGGGAGCCGTCCTGCGGGTCCAGCGGGCCGCGGGGGTCCGGGGTGTACGGCAGGCCCGGCCGGCCCCGGAGACCGGATCGGCCGGCGGCCTCGGAGCGGTCGGCGCGGGGGTC
>NZ_CDRNDK010000704.1:0-2326 GCF_977012225.1 Planomonospora algeriensis
CCGGCCGGACGGCCGGACGGGGATCCGGACGGGATCCGGGCGCCGCGAGGGGAAGCCGGCGCCGCGAGCCGGAGGGGGCGATCCGGCCCGGCGGGGAAGTGCGGTCCCGGCCGGGCCATGTGACGAGGATCGCAGCGGTTCGCGGCGCCTCCCCCTCCCGTTGCTCTACAAGACGTAGTACTACTAAAAGTAGAACTACAGCCCGTAGAGCTGAAGTCCCGCAGGGGGAGAGGCATGGAAGCACTGGACCTGGCGCGGTGGCAGTTCGGGATCACCACCGTCTACCACTTTCTGTTCGTACCGCTGACGATCGGGCTGGGCGTCTTCGTCGCCGGTCTGCAGACCGCCTGGCACCGCACCGGTAAGGAGCATTACCTGCGGCTGACGAAGTTCTTCGGGAAGCTCTTCCTGATCAACTTCGCCATGGGCGTGGTCACCGGCATCGTGCAGGAGTTCCAGTTCGGGATGAACTGGAGCGAGTACTCGGTCTTCGTCGGGGACGTCTTCGGCGCCCCGCTGGCGCTGGAGGCGCTGCTCGCCTTCTTCCTGGAGTCCACCTTCCTCGGGCTGTGGATCTTCGGCTGGGACCGGCTGCCCAAGCGGGTGCACCTGGCCGCGATCTGGGCCGCGGTCATCGGGTCCAACCTGTCGGCCTACTTCATCCTGGCCGCCAACGCCTGGATGAAGCACCCGGTCGGCTACGAGGTGGTGGACGGCAGGGCGCGGATGACGGACCTGTGGGCCGTGCTCACCAACTCCACCGCGCTCGCGCAGGTCCCGCACGTGGTGGCCGGGTCCTTCGTGGTCGCGGGCGGGTTCGTGCTGGCGGTCTGCGGCCACCGGATCCTGGTCGAGCGCAGGGCCGACCCGGACCGCACGGTCCCGATGCGGCGCGGCGCCGGGGGCGCGACCGCCATGTGGCGGACCCCGGTGCGGGCCGCGCTGGTCATGACCGCGCTGGCGGGCGCGGTCGTCGCCGGGACCGGCGACGCCTCCGGCAAGCTCCTGCACGAGCAGCAGCCCATGAAGCTGGCCGCCGCCGAAGGGCTGGAGCGCGACACCGCCGGGGCGGCCTTCTCCCCCGTGCCGGGCCTGGAGGTGCCGATGCTGCTCAGCCTCCTGGCCGCGAACGACCCGGGGGCGGTCGTCCGGGGCACCGAGGACCTGCAGGCGGAGTTCGCCCGGCGCTTCGGCCCCGGCGACTACCGGCCGAACGTCCCCGTGGTCTACCTGTCCTTCCGCGTGATGATCGTCTTCGGGCTGACCGTCGTCGCCCTGTCCGTCCTGGGCCTCTGGCTGACCCGCCGGCGCCGCCGCGCTCCGGGGCCGGAGCGCGAGCTGCCGTCCTGGCTCGCCCGCGCCTTCGTGCTGGCGCTCCCGCTGCCGTTCCTCGCGATGATCGCCGGCTGGCTGCTGAGCGAGATCGGCCGCCAGCCCTGGACCGTCCAGGGCGAGCTGCTCACCGCGGCGAGCGTCTCCCCCGGCGTCGGCCTGACCGAGGTGGCCGTCTCCCTGGCGGTCTTCACCCTCCTGTACGGCCTGCTCGCCGTGGCCGAGGCCGTCCTGCTCGTCCGCCACGTCAAGGCGGGCCCCGAACCCGCGCTCCCGGCGCCGCCCGCCGTACCTCCCGCCGACGGTGCCGGCGGCCGGGACGCGGCCGCCCGGCTCCAGCCGACCCTGATGTACTGAGGGGATCCCATGGAACTCACGACCCTCTGGTTCGCGATCATCGCCTTCCTCTGGACGGGCTTCTTCGTCCTGGAGGGCTTCGACTTCGGCGTCGGCATGCTGGCCCCGCTGGTCTCCCGGGGCGAGGCCGAGCGCAAGCAGGCGCTCGCCACCATCGGTCCCGTCTGGGACGGCAACGAGGTCTGGCTGATCAGCGCGGTGGGCGCCATGTTCGCCGCGTTCCCCGCCTGGTACGCGGGGCTGCTCAGCGCGTTCTACCTGCCGATCGTGATGGTCCTGGCCGGGCTGATCGTGCGCGGGGTCGGGCTGGAGTGGCGGGGCAAGGTCGCCCACGCCTCCGACCGGACCTGGTGCGACCTGGGGATCGGGATCGGCAGCGCGCTGCCCGCCTTCCTGTGGGGCGCGGTCTTCGCCGACCTGCTGCACGACGGCGCGCTCGCCGCGCTGCTCGGCGGGGCGTTCTCGCTCGCGCTCTGCCTGCTGCACGGCGCGGTCTTCCTCGCCCTCAAGACCTCCGGCCCGGTGCGCGCCCGCGCCCGCCGCGCCGCCCTGGCCGCCTCCGCGGTGGTGCTGCCCGCCGGGATCGCGGCGCTGTCCGGCATCCCCTCCACGGCCGCCGCCGAGTGGAGCGCCGACC
>NZ_CDRNDK010000705.1:0-2319 GCF_977012225.1 Planomonospora algeriensis
GGGCCCGGTCCGGGCGGGTCCGGGCGCGGCGGTCAGGGCCCGCGAGCTCCGTGGCCCGCTCGGCGGGGACCAGCACGACGTCGCGGGAGCCGTACCTCGGCAGCGGCGCCTCGGCGGCGAGCTCCTCGTCGGTGATGGGGTGCAGGCCGTCGCCGCCGATGGCGCGGACCTCGTAGTCGAGGGCCCGCAGCTCGCGCAGGATTCGGCGCAGGTCGGGGACGTTCTTGAGCACCTCGACGACGATCGTCGGGCGGAGCTCCAGGATCCTCGGCCAGGCGGCCCGCAGGACGTTCGCCTCGTAGCCCTCGATGTCCAGCTTGATCAGGTCGACGCCGTCGAGGAGGTCGTTCATCCGGACGGTGGGAACGGTGATCGTGCGCGACGCGGGCCGGTCGGTGATGCCCTCGCCGCCCTCGACCAGGTAGGCGCCGGTGGGCGCGACGTACTGCTCCTGGTCGGGCAGGGCCAGCTCCAGGGTCCGCGGGGCGTCGTCGCCGACGACGGCGGCCTGGACCACCTCGACGTTGTCCAGCGCGTTGAGGGCGACGTTGCGCTCCACCACCGCGGCGGACTCGGGGTTGGCCTCGACCGCGACGTAGCGGGCGCCGCGGGCCGCGCTCGCCCCCTGCACGGTGTAGTAGCCGATGTTGGCGCCGAGCTCCAGGACGCCCTTGGACGAGGCGCACAGCCGCCGCCAGTATTCGGTCTCCGCGCCCTCGTAGCCGCGCTCGCCGTACCAGAAGAGCAGCCGCGCCAGACGCGACTCGACCGCCGCCAGCCGGATGCCGGGATTGTCGGGCAGGGTGAAGTCCTCGACGAAGTCGAGCGGCCGGTGCCGGGCGATCCGCACGAACTGGCCGAGCGTTCTGTGAGAGAAACCGGTCGAACGAGAGAAACGATCTCTCGTGGCGACGAAGAGCCCGCCGGGCAGCAATCCCAATACGCCGGAAAGGCCGGACCGGAGTCGCATTCGGGCACGCACGGCGGGGGAGAGCGACGAGGCCATGATTCCCCTCGGTAGGACATCGCTGAAAGAAGGACATTAAATCACGAAGAGAGAATGGGAAGAGGGCGAGATGGATCGTTCCATCGCGGGCCGCGGGAACCGCCGACGGGCCCGGTGAATCCGGTGAAGGCGTCCCTCGGGGACCGCCGACGGGTCCGGCGGACCCGCCCGGACCGGTGGGACCGGATCGGCCCGATGGGGCCGGGCCGGGCGGACGGGTTCAGCGGGCGGTCAGCCGGAGGTCGAAGGTCAGGTCGCTGGAGGCCGCCTGGGCCTGGTGGACCTCCACCGCGATGGTGTTCCGCCCGGGGAGCAGCCTTCCGGGGTCGAGGGAGAGCGTCTGCCACACGGTCTCGTCCTCCCCGAAGATCGTGCCCGGTGCGAGGGTGGCCGCGGTGACCGCGCCGGCCGGCAGGTTGCTGCGCATCACCTCCACGCCGTTGAGGTAGACCACCGCGCCGTCGTCGCGCAGGACGCTGAGCGCGGCCTCGTTCAGGGCGCCGGGATCGGCGACCGTGAACGTGTGCCGGAAGTAGTAGGTGACGTGGCCGGGGGCCAGGGAGGTGCGTTCGTCCCCGTCGCCGAAGCCGAGCTGCGCCGGCCCCGAGGGCCACCCGGAGTCGTCCAGGTTCCCGGCCCGCCAGCCGGTGCCCAGGTCGGCGCCGTCGTCGCGGTAGCGCCAGCCGGCCCCCTCCGCCACCAGCGTCAGCTCCTCCGACGGCTGCCGGAGGGGGAACTCGTTGTAGTACGGCCGGGGCTGGCCGTTCAGCCGGGAGTAGGAGCCTCCGGCGCGCAACGCGTCGGGGCCCGCGTCGAGGGCGAAGATCTGACCATTGGAGGTCGGCGCGAACCCGGTGTCGACGGCGCCGGTCGCCGCGTCGACGGCGGCGAAGTCGCAGCGGGTGAAGCCCGCGAAGTCCGGGCAGAAGTGGCCGCCGGCGAACACCCTCCCGTCGCGGACCGCGACCGACTCGACGTCCCCGTCGGCCCGCAGCTCCCAGCGCCGGGCCCCGGTGCCCAGGTGGTAGGCGGCCAGCCTGCCCCCCGGTCCCGCGATCGCGGCGTACGCCGAGTCACCCTCGACCGCCAGGTCCAGCACGATGCACTCGTTGCCGGTGACGACGCACCCGGCGGGGGGCCGCCAGGAGGTGACGGCTCCCGTGGCGGCGTCGACGGCGCCGAGGTAGTCGCGGGCCGCGCCGCCCAGGGAGCGGAACAGCCCGCCGACGAGGAGGGCGGCGCCGTCCGGGGCGGCGGCGAGCGTGTAGACGGTGGCGTCGGCGGCCGGGGCCCAGCCCGATCGCACCGCGCCC
>NZ_CDRNDK010000706.1:0-2319 GCF_977012225.1 Planomonospora algeriensis
AGAGCGCCGGCGGGAGGTGCCGCGGCTCAGCCCGCGTCACGGCAGGCCCGGTAGAAGTCGCGCCAGTCCTGGCGCTCCCGGACGACGGTCTCGAGGTACTCGCGCCAGACGACGCGGTCGGAGACCGGGTCCTGGACCACCGCGCCGGCGATCCCGGCGGCCACGTCCGAGGGGCGGAGCACGCCGTCGCCGAAGTGGGCGGCCAGGGCGATGCCGTTGGTGATGACGGAGATCGCCTCGGCGGTGCTGAGGGTGCCGCTGGGCGACTTGACCTTGGTCCGGCCGTCCTCGGTGACGCCGGTCCGCAGCTCCCGGAAGACCGTGACGACGCGGCGGATCTCCTCCAGGCCGGTCAGCGTCTCGGGCAGCTCCAGGGAGCGGCCGAGCTGCTCCACCCGGCGGGAGACGATGTCCACCTCCTCCTCGGCGGTGGCCGGCACCGGCAGCACCACGGTGTTGAACCTGCGGCGCAGCGCGCTGGACAGGTCGTTGACGCCGCGGTCGCGGTCGTTGGCGGTGGCGATGACGTTGAACCCGCGCGCCGCCTGGACCTCCTCGTTCAGCTCCGGGATCGGCAGCGTCTTCTCCGACAGCACGGTGATCAGCGCGTCCTGCACGTCGGAGGGCATCCGGGTCAGCTCCTCGACCCGGGCGATCCGTCCCTCGGCCATCGCGCGCATCACCGGGCTCGGGGTGAGCGCGTCCCGGGACGGGCCCTCGGCCAGCAGCCTGGCGTAGTTCCAGCCGTAGCGGATCGCCTCCTCGGCGGTGCCCGCGGTGCCCTGGACGAGCAGCGTGGAGTCGCCGCTGACCGCGGCGGCCAGGTGCTCCGAGAGCCAGGTCTTGGCGGTGCCGGGCACGCCGAGCAGCAGCAGCGCCCGGTCGGTGGCCAGCGTCGCCACCGCCACCTCCACGATGCGGCGGGGCCCGATGTACTTCGGGGTGATCCGGTCGCCGTCGCCGAGGATGTAGGTGGTCACCGCCCAGGGCGAGAGCTTCCAGCCCGGCGGCCTGGCCCGGTCGTCGTCCTTGGCCAGCACGGCCAGTTCCTCGGCGTACTGGTCCTCGGCGTGGGCGCGCAGCACCGTCGTCATGGAGTGAGCTCCTTCAGCATGTCGTCACGGAAACGCAGGAGGGCGGCGACCTCCTGGATGGGGGGTTCGAGCGAGAAGCGCTCCGCCAGGCCGTGCAGGGCGGGGTCGGCGCGCTCGCCGGCGAGCCTGACCAGCTCGCCGAGGTTCCACGGCTGCGTGCCGGACAGGTCGAGGATCTTCTGCAGCACGGCCCGGGTCAGCGCGGGCCCCCAGGGGGCGGCGGCTCCGCCGAGGACCATGATGAGCTGCCCGTCCAGGCCGTGGCGGCGGACGAAGTCGGTGGCCACGGCCTCCTGCTCCTGCCTGGTCAGTACGGCCAGCAGGTCGGCGAGCGGGTCCCAGGCGAACAGCTCCCGCGCCCATTCGGAGTCGCACTGGAGCACGGTCGCCCTGACCCATCCGGCCATGACCTCCCGCTTCCAGTCGGGGATCTTCGCCCGGACCAGCTCACCCGGCGGACGGCCGAGCAGGGCGGGCCACGCCTCCAGCGGGGTCCGCGCCACGAGCTGCTGCAGCCACCAGCTCCTGGCGCCGGTGCCGTGCGGCGGCCGGGCGCGGATGCCGTCGCGCTCCATCGCGGCGTCGCACTCCTGCGGCGGATGGACCAGGATCCGGCGGTCCGCCGCGGTGAGGCAGCGGGCGGCCCGCTCGGTCATCCGCCGCGCCAGCCGGGAGTCCGGCAGTCGGGTGAGCAGGTCGGCGGCCTGGTTCCTGACCTCGCGGCGGCGGTCGTCGAGCGCGGCCTCCAGGAACGGCTCGTCGCCGGAACCGAGCCCGTCGGCGAAGGTCTCCAGGAAGGCCGCCCGGTCCTCGGGGGTCTCCTTCTCCCAGGTCGCCGCGAGCAGTTCGCGGGCGGCGGCGGGGTCGGCGGCCCGCAGCGCGGCCAGGTGGGCGCGGCGGTCACCCGGCGTGCCCAGCTCCCACTCCTCCGGTCTCGGCCCGGCCGCCCCGGCCTCCTGGTCCAGGAAGCCCCAGGCCGGGTTCGAGCCGGGCCAGCCACCGGCCCCGCCGCCCGGCGAGGGACGGCGGCGAACGGCCGGATCGAGCGGTCGCGCGCCGCGTGGTCCAACAGGTCGGGCAGCAGGTGCGCCGGGACCCGGCGGCCGAGTCCCGCGGCGGTCCGCAGCCACTCGGTGAGCACTCTGCCCTGCTCGCCGCCGAGGATCCGGGCCAGCCGTTCGCCCGCGGCGTGCGGGACGGCGGGCTGCTCCTCGGCCGGGGCGGG
>NZ_CDRNDK010000707.1:0-2317 GCF_977012225.1 Planomonospora algeriensis
CCTGCCGCTCGACGGGCTGGCCCGCGGGGCCGGGCCGCGCGGCTGGACGTGGTGGCCTGGGAGGGCGACGCCGATCTCCGCGGTGACCGGGTGAGCGCGGGGGCGGGCCCGCTGCGGCCCGAGGGCGGCGACCGGAACCCGGACAACCCCTTCGACGGCTCGTCCACGGGGTCGGTGGGAGTCGACCTCACTCCCGGCGTGGACGTCGACCGCTTCCAGACCGTGCTGGGGCGGAACCCGGTGCTCCGGCTGAGCACCCGCCGGGACTCGGTCCTGTTCGGGGTGGCGGCCGTGACCGTGCAGACCCGTTCGTGATGAACGGCCTCTATAAAGGGACAAACTGGTACGGTCGGCCTGAACGCTCCGGCGGGCGGTCGGTTGCGGGTGGAATCGTCGGGATTCGCCCTCGGTCACGCCGCTGCTTGACTACCCTGGAGAAGGCCCACCTGTCCGGCCTTTCGGGGCGTTTTCAAGCGTGTCCGAGCCGTAGGGCCGGGCGACGTAGGAAGGGCGGTGTCGCGTGGATCGCTGCGCGCTGTTCGTGGACGCTGGCTACCTGCTGGCAGACGGAGCGATGGCCGCGCACGGGACCCGGCATCGCGAAGCCGTCTCGTGGGACTACACCGGCCTGCTCCGGCTGCTCAACGAACTGTGCCGGGAGCGCACCGGGCTGCCGCTGCTGCGCTGCTACTGGTACGAGGCGACCGTCGAGGGCCGCCACACCCCCGAGCACGACACCCTGGGCGACATCCCGGGCCTGAAGCTCCGGCTCTCGCGCATCCGGCCCGGCCGCCGGGAGGGCGTCGACGCGCAGGTCCACCGCGACCTGATGACGCTCGCCCGCAACAACGCGATCTGCGACGCGGTCGTGATCAGCGGGGACGAGGACCTGACCCAGGTCGTCTGCGACGCGCAGGATCTGGGGATCCGGGTGACACTGGTGCACATCGCCGCCGACGGGGGCTGGGGCGTGTCCCGCTCGCTCCGCCAGGAGTGCGACGACCTGATCGAGATCGGCGGCGGTAACCTCCGGCCGTACGTCAACCTGCTCTCCGGGAGCGGTGAGGCGTCCTCCGCCCAGGGGGCCCTGAGCGCTCCGGGCGCCGCCGTGGCGCTGAACCACGGGGGCTCCCCGGGCAACGGGACCCGCGCCGGTTACGAGGTCTCCCCGGGTTCCGGTTACGGGACGTCCACCGGGAACGGCGCCCGGTCCGGCTACGGCGCGGCGGTGGGCAACGGCGCGGTGGCGGGCTACGACACGGTGGCGGGCAACGGCGCGGCGGGCAACGGCGCCTCCTCCTCGAACGGGGCCGCCTCTCCGAACGGGACCCCGGCCGGGAACGGAGCCCTGTCCGGGAACGGGGCGTCGCCGGACGGCCTCGTGCCGCTGAACTACGGCGGCACCACACCGAGCAACGGAGTGCCGTCGCACCGGGGCGTGCCGTCCGGCAGCGGCTCCGGCAACGGCTCCGGACACGGTTACGACGCGGGCAACGGGGTCCCCCCGGGCGGCGGAACGGCGTCCGGGGGCGCCGCACCGGACGGCGCCGCGCAGAGCCGGCCTTCCCCGGGCAGCCCGTCCCAGCCCGCCTACCCGGGCTACTCCCAGGAGTCCCCGCCCACCTCTCCGGCTCCGGCCGTCTCCTCCTCCTCGGGATCGCAATCGGGGACGCAGCCGGGACCGCAGCACGGCTCGACCGGTTCGATGCCCACCATCTCGCCGTACGGCTCCGGCGGCGCCGGTAACGCGGGCGGTGCGCCCAGCTACCAGCTGCCCAACCCCTACACGGGCCCGCAGCCCGCGGCCTCCCAGTCCCAGCCGCACGTCCAGCCGCAGCCGCAGCCCATCGGGCCCTACACCGGCCCGCAGGCCGCTCCCGTGCCGGTCAACGCGGCGGCCGGCGGTACGACCACGCTGGCCGACGCGGTGAAGGCGGCGCACAAGGAGGGCCACGACTTCGGCGAGTCCGTCGCCAAGGACGCCCCGGCCCTGTGGCTCGAAGCCGTCCTGGCCCGCAAGCCCCGGATGCCCTCCGACCTGGAGGCCCGCCTCCTGCAGGGCTCCTCGCTGCCGATCGACTTCCTCCTGCACGACGAGGTCCGGCACGCCCTGCGCCGCGGTTTCTGGGACGCCCTCGAACGCGCGCGCCACTGACCGCGGGCACGCGGCCGGTCCTTCCGCGCCGCGGGTGGGTCGGTGGTGCGCGGTGGCGGGTCTCCGTGCGCACCGCGGGTGGGTCGGTGGTCCGTGGTGGCTGGTGCCGGTTCGCACTGCGGCGGGCCGGTGGTCCTGGCGGCCGTCGCAGTTGATGCCCGG
>NZ_CDRNDK010000708.1:0-2300 GCF_977012225.1 Planomonospora algeriensis
AGGGCCGTACGTCTGCGAACGAACCCACTCAAAACATCAACTCGCCGGGGCCCTGCCTCGACGCGAGGGAGCGGGAGGGTTACCCAGCCTCGTGCGAATCGGCGTGACGATCAGAGGTGCGTCACCCAATCAAGAAGTACGCAGGAAGCCAATGTCTGTCAGCTCGACGCCCGCCACCTCTGGCTGCTTTATGAGCCACGCAAATACTTTCGGCGTCGATTCTGCAATAAAGCCATATATCATGGGCTCCTGGGCGCGCAACTGGAGTTCCTCATAATAGAGGCCGACTTGATCCAGCGGTTGTGCGTCCTCGGTTCGGAGAGACTGCACCCATGCTTGAAACTGAGCGGCCAACCCCTGCGTACAAGGGCCGGATGGGAGCCTATATTCGCAGTTATTGACATCCCAGGCAGTCGGCTTCTGTCCTGGCACGCCCGGAGAGAGGAGAATGGCGTCAACGTCGAGAGGTCCCGGTATGGGCGGGTTGGTTGGAAGATTTTTTTCGAGAAGTGGCCGCTTCAGCTTCACCACTGCCTGCAGTCGCACGTCGGCACGGCTCAGCCCGGACAGCGTGCGCTCGAGATCGGCCCGATTCGGGAGCGGCTCATCCCTGCCACCCGCAAAGCGTCGCAGTGCTCCGCTCAGCCGTCCGCCGGCTATCGAAGGCAGTCCGAAGAGCCCGCCTTGCCGCAAGCGGATGGCGTCAGGTCGCGGGGGGCCCTCGAGGTGCCGGAGGCGCCGCGAGTCGAGCAGGACTTCGATGATTCCGTCTTCGCCGACTTCTTCGGATATGGGCCGGCCACCCCGTGCCAGCTCGCCGAACCTCACCCGGATCTCGGGGTTTGCCACACTGAATGCGTTCAGCAGGACGTATCGGATTCGCTCGCTGCCGATAGTGCTGTCCCACTTCTGTTGCTGGCTCAGCGAGCGCCAGCCCAGCCAGACGGCGCAAGCTCCGACGACTAACACCGAAACCGGTATTAGTATGCGGCGGTTCAAGGTGATCGTCCTTTTCTGTCAAGGGCGGGCAGACCACAATGGCCCGGCAGCACGAACGTGATGACACTCGTGCTGCCGGATCATTGCTCGGACCTAGTTGCCTGAGACGTCTAGATCTTATACGTCGGCCTCACGGTGGAGGTGGTGCAGACGTCTTCGACCTCCACCCACTCCGGATAGGAGAACTTGCAGCGGGACGTCCCGGGCTCGCAATACCAGAACGTCTCCCGGAAGAATCGGCGAAGCCGAATTCCCATGGGTTGCCGCATGATCGGATTGTGGGTGCCGAAAATTCATCCGCGCAGGTCAGAGCACTGGTTGATGATCACATACCTCGAGTCTCGGGGTCGTGAGGTCTACGCTGCCGCGGCATGATGATCTGTCGTGCTGCTGCGTCTAGTCTATCTCACCGTGACGATCGTCTTCGCGTTCCTACGGCTGCTGGTGCTGCGCCTGGCCCGGGAGAATCCCTCCTGGGGATACCGGCGCATCCACGGCGAACTGGTCGCGCTCGGCGTCACGGTCGCAGCCTCCACCGTGTGGGAGATTCTCAACGACCACGGCATCGACCCGTCGCCCGAGCGGCAGCACACCACCTGGGCCGCTTTCTTACGCAGCCAGGCGGACGCCCTGCTGGCATGCGACTTCTTCGAAGTCCGCACCCTGACCGGGGCACGGCTGTACGTCTTCGCCGTCATCGAGCACGTCGCTCGACGCATCTGGATCCTCGGGGCCACCGCGCACCCCACCGGTTGGTGGGTCATCCAGCTCGGCCGGAACCTCATCATGGACCTGCAGGACGTGGGGAGCACGGCCAGGTTCCTCATCCGCGACCGCGACGCAAAGTTCACCGCGGCCTTCGACACGGTGCTGGCCGACGCCGGACTTCGCGTCGTTACGACCGGCATCCGGATTCCCCGGATGAACGCGATCATGGAGCGGTGGATTCAGACCTGCCGCCGCGAACTGCTGGACCGCACCCTGATAGCTGGAACCAGCACCATCCGCTCCATGTCCTGCGCGAATTCGAGGCGTTCCACAACGGTCACCGGCCGCACCGGGCCCTCCACCAGGCCGCTGCCCAGCTCGGGCGCCGACCGAGCCCGGATCGTCCGGCTCGACGTCCACCGACATGATCGTCTGGGTGATTTCCTCAGGGAGTACCGGCATGCGACTTGACCTGGACGGATGAATTTTCGGCACCCGCACTGCTGTGGAACGAACACCATCTGCGCCACGCCCTGCGTCCTGCGTTCCGCAGCTCCGGGCCGATCCATGCCACGTTCGGCCCTGAAACCGCA
>NZ_CDRNDK010000709.1:0-2293 GCF_977012225.1 Planomonospora algeriensis
CGGGCGCGGCGGCGGCGGTGGTGGTGGCCGTCACGGTCGCGGTCGGGGCGGCGGTGGGGGTGGGCTTGGCCCCCTTGCCGTCCACGGTGCCCGCCTTGCCCGTCGCCTTCGGCGTGGCGGTCGGGGTGGCCTTCGGCTTCGGCGTGGCGGTCACGGTGACCGTGGCCTTCGGTGTGGCGGTCTCCTTGGCCGCCTGCTCCTCCTTGGCGGGGGCGGTCTCCTTGGCCGTGGCCTTCGGCGTGGGGGTGGGGGTGGTCTCGGTGGGCTTCGGTGCGGGCGCGGCGGCGACCTCGACGGTCACCGTGTCCACCGTCGCGCCCTTGCCAGCGGTGAGGGTGAGGGTGTGGGTGCCCGCCACGGTCGGGGTGTAGGTGCCCGCGAAGGAGGTGGGGGAGCACATCGGGTCGGCGGGGGCGGACGCGATGTGCAGGACCGAGCCGTTCGGCGCGGTCGCCGAGATCTTCGCGTCGCAGACGTTGACGGTCTGCGCGGAGACCGTGAGGGCGGTGCCCGCCTTGCCCTCGGTGGGGGCGGCGAGGGTGCCGCCGTCGCCCGCGTGGGCGGTACCAGGGGTGATCAGCGCCGCGACGGTGGCGGCGGTGATGAGGGCGATGGCCCTGATGGAAGCCATGGAGGCTCCTTCCTGGGGTTTTGTGGGGGGAACCGCTCCCCCTCACACTTAAAAGTGTAGGGCATCTTTATAAGGTGGGCAAGGGGTGATCCGAAATTGCCTCTCCGAGCCTCCTGAACTCGAGCGACGCCCCTCGAGTCGCCCGCCGTACGCACCCCTGCCCACGCTCGAGCCGTCCCGCTCGAGCCGTACGGCCCCGCCCCTCGAGCCGGGCGGCCGCGCCGTGCTGAGCTGCGCCGCCTCGAGCGCCGCCCCCCCGAGCCACGGCCCGCCGTGCCGCCGCGCGGCCCGTGCTCGAGCTGGGAGCCTCGAGCCTGCCCGTGCTCGAGCGCTCGAGCTGTACGGCCCCGCCCCTCGAGCGTGCCGGTCCGCTGGTAGAGCGCCGCGCTCGAGCCGCCCCCGCCCGAGTGATCGGAAAAGGTCGGCACGGATTCGCCCCCCGACTTGCCCCCTCAATAAATATGCCCTACACTTTTAAGTGTGAGGGCGAGCGGTTCGCCCCACAAAACCCCAGGGAGGGTCACATGATCACCTTCGCTCTCGCCGTCGCGCTGGTCGCGCTCGCCGTCGCCGCCGCCCTCATCACGGGCCACCGCGCCGCCGCCCCCGCGCGCACCATCTGCGCCGACTACTTCCCCGCCGCCATCGTCGCCACCAAGGGCGCGAACGGCGCAGAGCCCACCCACTACTGCGCCGACTGCGACGCCCACCTGTGGGTCATCTTCGACGGCGCTTCGGTCTGGTGCCCCCGCTGCGACAGCGAGGCGACGGAAGCCACCTGCCCCGTTTACATGTGACCCCGCGCACGGGGGGCGGGTGCGGACCCGCCCCCCTCAGCGCCCACAGCCCCAGGAACCCTCAGACGCCCCCAGAGACCCCGGAAGGACACCCCGTGTCGATCACCCTCCCCGCCCCCGCACGGCGCTTCACCGTCCACACCGACCCCGCCTGCCCCGAGTGCGAGAGCACCGACCCGACCACCTGCGAGGCCGGGATCGACGGAGACCAGATCGTCACCGCCTGCTGTGGCGCAGACCCCGTCGCGTGGACCTGCTTCACCTACCACGTGTTCGTCTACCTCTCCCCCGAGGGCGAGCGGCCCGAGCAGTGCCCGTACTGCGGCACCTGCTGACCCCGCATGGCGGGCGGCCCCCGCCGCCGCCCGCCCCACCCCCTCCCTCCTCCTCCCTTCCGCCCCTTTCCCTCGAGGAGCACCCCGTGCCGAACGCCCCCGTCATCGACTCCGCCGCCCTGACCGCCGCTGGCTACGCCCCGACCCCCGCCGACATGGCGCGCGACGCCGCAGGCATCGCCCCCCCTGATCTCCCCCGCCGCGTGGGCCGACAGCGTCGCATGGGCCGACGCCGACAACGACCGCCAGGGCACCGTGCAGGACCAGGACGGCCGCCTCTGGGACCTCGTCTGGATGACCTCCTGCGCCCTCCGCTTCCGCCGCCCCTTCCACTGGGAGGTGGACGTGCCGCTCGACCGCGTGCCGCGCGGCGGCCGTGCCCGCAACCCTCGCCGAACCACGCTCACCGCGCACGTCCGCGTCGGCACCGACCACCGCACCGTCCTGATCGCCGTGACCTGCCCGGCGAAACCCTGCCCGGCGAGTAGCCCCGCCTCCGAGCGGGCGGGCCGCCCCGTACGGCCCGCCCT
>NZ_CDRNDK010000710.1:0-2289 GCF_977012225.1 Planomonospora algeriensis
CGTCTGCGCGGCGTCCACCAGCAGCGGCACCCCGGCCGCGGCGCACGCCTGCGCGGCCTCGGCCACCGGCTGGACGGTGCCGACCTCGTGGTTGGCGCTCTGCAGGCAGGCCAGCGCCGTACCCTCGGCGGCGACCGCCGCGCCGAACTCCGCCGGATCGACCATGCCGGTACGGCCGACGCCCACGGTCGCCACCTCGCCGCCGTCGCGCTCGTGCACGCCCGCGGCGTGCAGCACGCTGGAGTGCTCCACCGCCGAGACGACCAGGCGGCGGCCCGCCCGGCGCCGCCCCGCCAGGGCGCCCAGCACGCCCAGGTGGACCGCCTGGGTGCCGGAGGCGGTGAAGGAGAGCTCGTCGGGCCGGGCGCCGAGCACCTCGGCGACCTCCTCCCGGGCCTGTTCCAGTAACATCCTTGCCCGGCGGGCCGGACCGTACAGCCGTGCGGGGTCGGCCCAGCCGGCGTCGAGCGCCGCCACCAGCGCCTCGCGTGCCTGGGGATGCAGCGGCTCGGTGGAGGCCGCGTCGAAGTACGCCACGCCCCAATCGTCGCATCCCGCACGCCACAACCGGGGCCGGGCGGGGGGCCGGGGGTGGTCCGCGCTAATGTGTCCCCCAGCGTGAAGCTGTGAACTGCATGCTGTGAATCTGAATAAACGACCGCCCAGGAGCGACTCTTGGGCTTCATCTGTGGGGTAGGCGATCCGTGAGTCCGACCCGCCGTTCTGCACGGCGTCCGTTGGCCCGCCGCCGGGTGCCACGCACTGCCGCTCTGGCGCTGCTGCTGGTGTCCGCGACGGCGTGCAGTGCCGAAGACTGGTCCCGAGGCGGCATGCCGGAAGGCGTCACCAAGCAGGCCGGGGCCGTCCAGAGTCTGTGGAACGGATCCTGGATCGCGGCTCTCGCCACCGGCGTGGTCGTGTGGGGCCTGATCCTGTGGTCCGCCGCGTTCCACCGCAAGCGGAAGAACTCCGCGGAGCTGCCGCCGCAGGTGCGGTACAACCTGCCGATCGAGATGCTCTACACGATCGTGCCGCTGATCATGGTCAGCGTGCTGTTCTACTTCACCGCCCGGGACCAGAACTACATCAACGAGATGTCGGCCACCCCGGACGTGAAGGTCAAGGTGGAGGGCTTCCAGTGGAGCTGGCGCTTCACCACCGAGGCGGGCGGCAAGCAGGCCCAGGTCATCGGTAGGCCCGCGGACAGCTACATGGCCCCCGAGGCCCCGGAGCTGGTGCTCCCGAAGGGCAAGCGGATCGAGTTCGACCTGGTCTCGCCGGACGTCATCCACTCCTTCTGGGTGCCGAACTTCCAGTTCAAGCGCGACGTGATCCCGGGCGTGCAGAACAAGTTCCAGATCGAGACGACCAAGGAGGGCACCTTCGCGGGCCGCTGCGCCGAGCTGTGCGGTGTGGACCACAGCCGGATGCTCTTCCGCGTGAAGGTCGTCTCCCAGGCCGAATTCGACAAGTACATCGCTAGCCAGGCGGGTGCCCAGTGACCGCACAGATCCAGGCCGGCGTCTCCGCGCCGGTGCCGACCCGCAAGGGGTCGATCATCGCGAAGTGGGCGTCGTCCACCGACCACAAGGTGATCGGCAACCTCTACTTCATCACCTCGTTCGTGTTCTTCCTGATCGGCGGCGTGATGGCGCTGGTCATGCGGGCGGAGCTGGCCCAGCCGGGCCTGCAGATCACCAGCAACGAGCAGTTCAACCAGCTGTTCACCATGCACGGCACGGTCATGCTGCTGATGTTCGCCACACCGCTGTTCGCCGGCTTCGCCAACGCGATCATGCCGCTGCAGATCGGCGCGCCCGACGTGGCGTTCCCCCGCCTGAACATGGTCAGCTACTGGCTGTTCCTGTTCGGCAGCACCATCGCGCTGTCGGGCTTCTTCACCCCGAACGGCGCGGCCAGCTTCGGCTGGTTCGCCTACACCCCGCTGTCCAACGCGATCAGCTCGCCGGGCATCGGCGGTGACCTGTGGATCGCCGGCCTGACCATCAGCGGCCTGGGCACGATCCTCGGCTCGGTCAACTTCATCACCACGATCGTCTGCATGCGCGCGCCCGGCATGACGATGTTCCGGATGTCGATCTTCACCTGGAACATCCTGCTCACCTCGATCCTGGTGCTGATGGCCTTCCCGGTGCTGGCCGCCGCGCTGCTGGCGCTGTACTCCGACCGCAAGCTCGGCACGCACATCTTCGACTCGGCCACCGGCGGCGCGCTGCTCTGGCAGCACCTGTTCTGGTTCTTCGGCCACCCCGAGGTCTACGTCATCGC
>NZ_CDRNDK010000711.1:0-2283 GCF_977012225.1 Planomonospora algeriensis
GTCGCGGCCCGCGTCCGCGCCGAGATGACCGGCGCGGCCGTCACCCCGGCGGGCGCTTCCGCGGTCGCCCCGGTGGAGACCCCCGCGGGCACCGCGGTGCTGCCTGCCCCGGCGGACACCGGGGCGGGCACCGGACCCGGCGAGCCGGTGGTGCCACACCCGGTCGCGCACGCGCCGGTGGGCGTCATCGAGTCGGTCCGCCGGCACGGGAACGGGGACGGGGATGGGGACGGGGATGGGGACGGGAACCCCCGCGACCGGGTGGCCCTCGGCGTCGCGGTACCGCTGGGGCGGCTGACCTCGGCGCAGGCGGAGCTGCTGGCCGCACTGGCCGCCGAGGTACGGCTCACCCCGTGGCGGGGAGCGGTCGTGCCCGGTCTGACCCGCGCGGAGGCGACGGAGGCGGCCGCCCGGCTGGCGGACGCCGGGCTGGTCACGGACCCGGGCTCGCCGTGGACCGGCGTGAGCGCCTGCACCGGACGGCCGGGCTGCGCCAAGTCCCTCGCCGACGTCCAGGCCGACGCGGCCGCCGTCATCGGTCTCGGAGCAGCGGACCCCGCCTCGCGTTCGATGAGATCGCCTCGCACCGGTACGCTCCCCGTGCACTGGGCGGGCTGCGAGCGCCGCTGCGGCCGTCCGGCCGGGCGGGTCGTGGACGTCGTCGCGACCGGCGACGGCTACCGGGTGGACACGGGCGGGCAGAGCCTGACCTGTACGGACATCAGACGGACCGCGGCCGCGGTGGCGGCCGCCAGATGCGCGGACATCGGACAGACCGCGGCCGCGGTGGCGGCCGCCGGAGGGGAAACGTGATCGACTACGTCCGCGACGGCGCGGAGATCTACCGCCGTTCCTTCGCCACCATCCGTGCCGAGGCCGAGCTGGGCGGATTGCCCGAGGACGTCGCGCGGGTGGCGGTCCGCATGATCCACGCCTGCGGCATGGTCGACCTGGTCGCCGATCTCGGCTGGTCCCCCGGCGTCGTGGCCTCGGCCCGGGCCGCGCTGCAGGCCGGGGCCCCGGTGCTGTGCGACGCGATGATGGTCGCCTCCGGGGTGACCCGCCGCCGCCTCCCGGCCGGCAACGACGTCGTCTGCACCCTCGGCGACCCCCGGGTGCCGGAGCTCGCCGAACGCCTGGGCACCACCCGCAGCGCCGCCGCGCTGGAGCTCTGGCGCGACCGGCTGGAGGGCTCCGTGGTCGCGGTGGGCAACGCGCCCACCGCGCTGTTCCGGCTGCTGGAGATGGTCGAGGAGGGCGCGGGGCGGCCCGCGGCCGTGCTCGGGGTCCCCGTCGGCTTCATCGGCGCCGCCGAGTCCAAGCAGGCCCTCGCCGGACACCCGGCGGGCCTGCCGTACCTGGTCGTGCACGGCCGCAGAGGCGGCAGCGCGATGGCCGCCGCCGCCGTCAACGCCATCGCCAGCGAGGAGGAGTGAGCGCCATGACCGACGACCCGACTGACCCGACCGGCGCGGCCGCGGGGCACCACGGGCGCACCGGGCACGACGGGCCCGCCGCGGGACGGCTCTGGGGGGTGGGGCTGGGGCCGGGTGACCCGGAGCTGGTGACCGTCAAGGCCGCCCGCCTGCTCGGCGCGGCGGACGTGATCGCCTACCACAGCGCCCGGCACGGCCGGAGCATCGCCCGCTCGGTCGCCGCGCCGTACCTGCGGGAGGGCCAGATCGAGGAGGCCCTCATCTACCCGCTCACCACGGAGACGACCGACCATCCGGGCGGCTACCAAGGGGCGATCGACGACTTCTACGCCGCGTGCGCGCTCCGGCTGGCCGCGCACCTGGACGCGGGGCGCGACGTGGTGGTGCTGTGCGAGGGCGACCCGCTCTTCTACGGCTCCTACATGCACATGCACAAGCGTCTGGCTCACCGCTACACCACCGAGGTCGTCCCGGGCGTCACCTCGGTGAGCGGGGCGGCGGCGGTCCTCGGCCGGCCGCTGGTGGAGCGCGACGAGACGCTGACGGTGCTGCCCGGGACGCTGCCCGCCGAGGTGCTGGCCGAGCGGCTCGCGACCGCCGACTCCGCCGCGGTGCTCAAGCTGGGCCGGACGTTCACCAAGGTCCGCGACGCGCTGGAGAAGGCGGGCCGTCTGGAGGAGGCCTGGTACGTGGAGCGCGCCACCACCGGCGGGCAGCGCCTGGCCCCGCTGGCGGAGGTCGACCCGGGCAGCGTGCCGTACTTCTCCCTGGCCCTGATCCCCAGCCCGGCGAACGCCGGACCGGTCGCCGCCGCGGATCCGGCCCGTGCGGCGGAGGGCACGGGCGC
>NZ_CDRNDK010000712.1:0-2279 GCF_977012225.1 Planomonospora algeriensis
GTCGGCGGCGAGCACGTAGACGCTGACGCCGCCGGCGGCCAGCACCAGCCCGGCACCGACCGCGACCCCCGCCGACCTGCCGCGCAACGCGCCCAGCACGGTGCGGAACAGCGTGGTCTGGAACAACGCGGTCCCGGTCTCCGCACCGGGCGCGTGGAGCCGGAACAGCAGCGGGAGCAGCGCCGCCAGCGCGGCCAGCCGGGACCGTCCCCGCTCCTCCCAGTCCGGTCCGTAGGCCGCCGTCGCCACGGCCTCCAGCTCGGCCACGAACCCGGTGGAGGAGGCCGGCCGCTCCCGCGGGTCCTTGGCCATGCCCCGGGCAACCAGGTCCCGGACGGGCTCGGGCACCTCGTCCACGGGGATCGGCGCGTACGCGTGCTGGTGCAGCAGCACGGCCCGGTCGCCCGCCCGGTACGGCCGGCGTCCGGTCAGGCACTCGAAGAACACCACGGTGGCGGCGTAGACGTCGGTGGCGGGCGAGGCGGGCGCCCCGGTCCACTGCTCGGGCGCCATGTACGGCGGCGTGCCCGCGGGAGCGTCCGCCTGCCCTGCGCGCACGGCGATGCCGAAATCGACCAGCTTGCTGGCGCCGTCCGCCTGGACGAGGACGTTCTCCGGCTTGTAGTCCCGGTGCACCAGGCCGCTCCCGTGCGCCGCGGCCAGGCCCATCAGCGAGCCCTTGAGCACGACGAGGGCGGCCTCGGGGCCGGTCGCGCCGTGCTCGCGCAGCAGCTCGCGCAGGGAGACCGCGTCGACGGCCTCCATCACGATCGCGGCGTGTCCGGCCTCCTCGACGTACTCGTAGAGCCGGGTCACGTTGGGGTCGGCCAGCTCCACCAGGAGCCGCGCCTCGTCGCGGAACCGGGCGAGGAAGCCGGGGTCGTCCCGGAGGGACTCCGACAGGTACTTGATCGCGACGTGCACGCCCGACTCGTCGTGCCGGGCGAGCACCACCCGGCCTCCACCGCCCGCGCCGAGCTCGCGCAGCTCGGTGTAGCCGGGCACGCTCCATCCGCCGGCGGCCATGGCGCTCTCCAGTCGGTTCGGGGTGAGACTCCTTCGATGATCCTCTGATGAGACGTCCGGGCCCGGTATCCGGTTTGCCGGAACAGTCTTACCCGATGGTTATGTTTCGTGAGGCGATATGTCCGGGCACGGGCAGATCCGCCGTCAGGGCGGGGTCCGGCTCGGGCTCGCCCCACGCCGTGCGCAGCGGCAGGACCCCGGCCCAGATCGGCAGTCCGTAGTCCTCCTCGTCGTCGACCGGCGGCCCCTGCCGTATCTTCACCGAGGCCTCGGCGAGGGAGAGGGCGAGCACGGCCGTGGCGGCGAGCTCCTTGCGGGTCGGCGGGCGCACGGCGTCCCACTGGCCGGGGGCGAGCTGCTCGGTGATCGCGCGCAGCCCGGCCAGGTGCTCGTCGGGGTCGGTCACGAGGCGGGGGGTGCCGTAGACCATGGCCGAGCGGTAGTTGACCGAGTGGTGGAAGGCCGACCGGGCCAGCACGATGCCGTCCAGGTGGGTGACCGTGACGCAGACCTCGCCCCCGCCGGCGCCGCCGGCCCGCAGGGAGGTGGCGCCGGTGGAGCCGTGCAGGTAGAGGGTGTCGCCGATGCGGCCGTAACCGGTGGGCACCACCATCGGGACGCCGCGGGCCACCACGCCCAGGTGGCAGATGAGCCCGGCGTCCAGCACGGCGTACAGGTCGGCGCGGTCGGTGCGGGCCCGCTCCCGGGAACGGCCGAGGACGGTCCGGGGGGTCGCCGAGAGCGGCGGAGAGGACGGGGCGGAGGGGTCCGGAGGGGTGAGGGGGGCCGAAGGGGTGGACGGTGAGGAGGGTGAGGACATGGCCCTAATCTAGACAGGGAGTGGACACCGGGAACACGTCCACTTCCTGCCTGATCCGGGAGACCACTTTGCCCCCCATCCCCGTCGACCTCCCCCTCGCGGTGGACCGCGCCGCCCCGGTCTCCCTCACCGTCCAGCTCGGCGACCGGCTGCGCGCCGCCATCCGCGGCGGGACCCTCAAACCCGGCGAGCGGCTGCCCTCCACCCGTGCGCTGGCCCGCCAGCTCGCCGTCAGCCGCACCGTCGTCACCGAGGCCTACCAGCAGCTCTACGCCGAGGGATGGATCGAGGGCCGCCACGGCTCCGGCACCTACGTGGCCGACCTGGACCTCTCCTGGCACGGCCCCGCGCACGGCTCGGGTTCCGAGGCGGCCCGCACCTCGGGAACCGCCCTCGCCGCGGGCCCGGACGGGCGCCCGGGCCCGCCGTACCC
>NZ_CDRNDK010000713.1:0-2278 GCF_977012225.1 Planomonospora algeriensis
CCTCCGCCCCCGCCCCCGCCCCCGTCCGCGCTCCCGGAGCCGGAGGGCGGGGTGGCCGCGGGCGTCTGCGTGGCCGCGGGCGTCTGCGTGGGTGCCTGTGTGGGGACTGCGCTCTCCGTGGGCGCCGGCGTGGCGGTCCTCCCGCCGGACAGCCCCTGCACCCGGGCCTTCTCTCCGCCGCCGGACGCCGATTCGGGCTCCCGGGAGCTCCGGGCGGGCGGCTGCGTGGCGGGACGGGCCTTCGGGGTACGGCTCTCCTCCGGGCGACCGGTCCTCTCCGCGGGGGACGGGGAGCGGGACGGGAAGGGGGACGGGGAGGGCGTCGCGGGCCGGGACCGCTCCGGATGCGGGGGCTCTTCGCCGGGGACGGGTTCCTCGGACCCGGCGGCCTCCCGCTTCGGGTCCGCCGTCGGGCATCCCCCGGCCGAGCAGCCGGAGAACGGTCCGCCCGAGTCCTTCCACGCCTGAACGCCGGCCGCGGTCCCGCCCAGCATCGCGGCCGCGGCGGCGACCGTCAGCACCGCCACCTTGACCGGCGCTCCGAGACGCCACCGCTCGCCGGGCCGGTCCGCCTCGGCGAGGCCGGCCCTCGCCTGGTCCACCGGCACCGGGGGGCACGTCACCGGCCGTCGCCGACTGCTCGGGGCGGAGCCGGCGCCCGACCGGCGCGTCCGCGAGCGGCTCCGGTACGGCCTCGGGCCCGGGATGCCCGCTGCGGCGAGGAGCACCCTCCTCCTCCGGCTCGTGACTACCCATGGCACCTCGTTCTCGCAGGACCTCGACCGCCAATCTTCCTACCATTTCGGTAAAGATCTGTCACAATTTTCGCCGCCGCCCCGGTTGATGAGACCGTCACGCCCGGAAGTGGTCCCAGCCGCCGCGCTCGGAGGTGCGGCCCTCGACTTCGACCCCCTCGCCCTCCGTCACGCGGCCGATCCGCGTCCAGGCGGGCGGGAGCCGTACGCCGCCGGGGAAGGTCGCGGCCAGCGCGTGGTCGTCCCCGCCGGTGAGCACCCATTCCAGCGGGTCGGCGGCGAGCAGGCGGGCCGCGGTCTCCAGCTCCGCGGGGACGGTACGGGCCGGAAGGTCGAGCACGATGCGCACGCCGCTGGCGTCGGCGATGTGGCCGAGGTCCTGCAGGAGTCCGTCGCTGACGTCCAGCATCGCGGTAGCGCCCAGCTCGGCGGCCTGGACCCCGCACGGGTAGGGGGGCCGCGGGCGGCGGTGGGCGTCCATCAGCGCCGTCAGCACCGCCTGGGACTCCGGGGCCGCCAGGGACTCCAGGACCGCCGGGGCCGGACCACCGGGCCCGGCATCTCCCGCGCGGCCGGACTGGAGCAGGGCGAGCCCGGCCGCGGCGTGGCCGAGGCGTCCGGCCACCGCGACCACGTCGCCGGGGCGGGCCCCCGAACGCGTGACCGGCGCGCGCCCGCCCAGGTCGCCGAGGGCCGTCACACCGATCACCACCAGGTCGCAGCGGGTGGTGTCACCGCCCACGACACTGGCCCCGACCAGGTCGCACTCGTCCCGGAAGCCGTCGGCGAGGTCGTCCAGCCAGCCGGCGGCGGTGGTGGCGGGCAGGCCGAGGCCGACCACGATGCCCGTGGGGTCCGCGCCCATGGCGACGACGTCGGAGAGGTTCTGGGCTGCGGCTTTACGACCAATATCGTAGGCACTAGACCAATCAAGACGGAAATGTCTATTCTCAAGCAGTAAGTCCGTTGTGACGACGACTCGTCCGTCGGGCGCACCCACCAGCGCGGCGTCGTCCCCCGGACCGAGCAGGACGGTCCGGCCCTGCGGCAAGCGTCCGGCAATACGTGCAACGATTCCGAATTCGCCGAGATCTCCGACTGTGATGACGCACCTCCCGTTCATCACAGGGTACGGTTGCCCTCCGGTACTGATCCAATCGCCCGGGAGGACGTGATGGTGCAGGCCTACATCCTTATCCAGACCGAAGTCGGCAAGGCCGCCGACGTTGCGCGCCAGATCTCCTCGATCTCCGGCGTCACGCAGGCGGAGGACGTCACCGGCCCCTACGACGTGATCGTGCGCGCGGAGGCCCGGAACGTCGACGAGCTCGGCAAGCTCGTGGTGGCGCAGATCCAGGCGGTGGAGGGGATCACGCGGACCCTCACCTGCCCGATCGTCCACATCTGACCCGAGGGAAGAACGCGTGTCTCTCCGGTTCGCCCGCCGGGCCGGCTGGGCCTGCGCCCTGCTGGCCCTCGCGGGATGCGGCGGGGCGGTCCGCGTGGACCCGCCCTCGCCGGAA
>NZ_CDRNDK010000714.1:0-2267 GCF_977012225.1 Planomonospora algeriensis
GTGGGCCCGCGCGCAGGCGGGCGCCGGCGGTGTGGTGCTGCTCAGCGGTGCTCCGGGAAGCGGGAAGACCAGCCTCGCCCGTGAGCTCGCGGCGGCGGCGCGGGCGGGCGGCGCGCTGGTCATGTCCGGCAAGTGCGACCCGGATTCGTCGCTGCCGCTGGCGGCGCTGCGCGCCGCGGTCGAAGAGCGGCTGGGAGCGATCGCGGCGCTCGCGCCGCGAGGCGAGAGCCGCGGCCGTGGACCGGCTGCGGGCCGCCGCGGGGGGCCGGGGCGAGCCTGCTGCGGTCGCTGTCGCCGCTGCTCGGGGTGGTGCTGGACGCGCCGGAGCTGGACGCCGAGGGCCGGCACGAGCAGTTCGCCGGGGCGGTGGCCCTGTTCCTGGCGGCGTTGCCGGGCCGGACGGGCGGCCTGCTGATCCTCGATGACGTGCAGTGGCTCGACGGCTCCAGCCTCGCCGTGCTGCGCCGCCTCGCCGAGGAGCTCGCGGACGTGCCGCTCCTGGTGGTGGCCACGGTCCGCGACGACGAGGCCGGCCGCGCCGGCGGTGAGCGGTTCGAGGACGCGGTCGGCGCCGCCGTCGATGTGCGGATCCCGGTCGGGCCGCTGGACGACGCGGGTACGGCGGCGCTGATCTCGTCCTACCTGGCCGGCCCGACGGTGGGGCCGGAGGTGGTCGCCGAGCTGTCCACGCGGAGCCGGGGCAACCCCTTCACCGTCCTCGAGTACCTCCACTCCCTCGTCGACGCCGGCGCGCTGCGCCCGAGCTGGGGGACCTGGCGGCTGGACACCGATCTGCTGCGGGAGATCGACCTGCCGTCCGACGTGCTGGATCTGGTCGTCGCGCGGGTCGACGGTGTGGGCGAGCACGTCCGCTCGGTGCTCGCGGTCGCCGCAGCCATAGGCACCGTCGTGCCGACCGGCCTGCTGGCCGAGGTGATCGGCGCCGATCCCGCCGCGGCGCTGGCGGAGGCGGCCGAGCACGGTCTGATCCAGCCGCACGCCGACGGGTACGCCTTCGTGCACGACCGGATCCGGGAGGCGATGCTCGCCGCGGTCGACGCCGACCGGCTGCGGGCGCTGCACCAGCGCATCGCCGTCGTCCTGGACTCCGCCGGTCTCCCCGGCCCCGCCGCGGTGTACGCCGCGGCGCGCCACTACGGTGCCGGGGAGACCGGCCGCAGCCCCGAACGGGTGTTCGCCACCGGATGGGCCGCGGGACGGCTCGCGCTGGCCGACAACGCCCCGGACACCGCTCTGACGTTCCTGGAGACCGCGCAGGAGGCGGCGGAGCGGGCCGGCATCGAACCGGACAGCCGGTTCCGGGAGACGCTCGGGGTGGCGTACTGGTCGACCGGGCGCATCGATCCGGCCCGCCGGCAACTGGAGGCGGGCCTCGCCCAGGAGCCCGACCCGGTACGGCGTGCCGCGCTGCTGCTGCAGCTCGCGCACGTGCTGCGGACCGGCTGGGAGCTGAGCCGCTCGATCGCCTGCGCCAAGCAGGGACTGGCCGAACTGGGCGTGCCGCTGCCGGAGAACCCGGTGCTGCTGGGCCTGTCGACGGCCCGGATCATGCTGCGCTGGCTGGCCGTGCCGATCCACACCCACGGCCACGGGGACGGCCTGCTGATCGCCGGCTCGGCCGGCCCCGGCGGCTTCACCCAGACCCACCGCGACGTCGCCGCCGCGATCGCCGGGCAGGGCTCCGCCGCCTACGACAGCGCCCGGTTGTTCACCAGGGTGCAGCAGCTGGCGACGACCGACGGGTTGACCGGCGCGTACAACCGCCGGCATTTCGCCACCCTCGCCACCCCGCAGATGGAGGTCGCCAAACGCAACTGCCGGCCGCTCGCGGCGATGATGGTCGACATCGACCACTTCAAACGGATCAACGACGTCTACGGGCACGCCACCGGCGACGAGGTGATCCGCGCGGTCGCGCAGACGCTCCGCGAACACCTCCGGGAGCCCGACGTCTTCTGCCGATACGGCGGCGAGGAGTTCGCCGCGGTGCTCAGCGAGGTGCACGGCGACCCGCTGGAGATCGGTGAGCGGCTCCGTGCGGCCGTCACCGCCCTCAGCGTCCCGGCCGGCGGCGACCACGTGCGGTTCACCGTCAGCATCGGCGTCTCCGAACTCAAACCCGATGACACCCTCGACACCCTGCTCGACCGCGCGGACCAGGCTCTCTACCAGGCCAAGCGCTCCGGCCGCGACCAGGTCCGGCCAGGTTGAACCACGGCCGCCGCAGGGACCGCGCGGTCCCGCCG
>NZ_CDRNDK010000715.1:0-2260 GCF_977012225.1 Planomonospora algeriensis
CCGGCGACTCGGAGCGGCCGGCGTCGCTCCGCCGCCGCCCGAGCCCGGACGGGGCTCCGGCACTCGACCGGCGTCTCAGCATCCGGACGGGTGCTCCGGCATCCGAGCGGGGTGCCGGCGTCCGGGCGGGGCTTCGAGGATCACCGAAGATGAAGGTTTCCTTACCCGCGCCGGGGGCCTGAGCTGGTGCTCCGTGCTGGACGATGGTCTCCCGGCCCCTTCCTGCCGTCCGCCGCCCGGGGATCCGGAAGTCCTGCCGGCGGGCAGGGCGCGCGCATCTTCCAGGGCCGGTAAACGGCGTGTTACGGGCATCTCATAAGGTCTAGACCAAAGCTGTGAGATCCGACAATCAGGAAGACAAGTGATGTTGCACGAGAAACTGGCATCCATCTACGACAGCGTCCTGCGCCGGAACCCGGGGGAGACCGAGTTCCACCAGGCCGTCCGGGAAGTGCTGGAGAGCATCGGGCCGGTTCTCGGGAAGCACCCCGAGTACGCCGAGTCGAAGATCATCGAGCGGATCTGCGAGCCCGAGCGGCAGATCATCTTCCGGGTGCCGTGGGAGGACGACCAGGGCGAGGTGCACATCAACCGGGGCTTCCGGGTCGAGTTCAACAGCGCGCTGGGCCCGTACAAGGGCGGCCTGCGCTTCCACCCCTCGGTCTACCTCGGCATCGTGAAGTTCCTCGGCTTCGAGCAGATCTTCAAGAACAGCCTCACCGGCCTGCCCATCGGCGGCGGCAAGGGCGGCTCGGACTTCGACCCCAAGGGCCGGTCCCAGCGCGAGATCATGCGCTTCTGCCAGAGCTTCATGACCGAGCTCTACCGCCACATCGGCGAGTACACCGACGTCCCCGCCGGTGACATCGGCGTCGGCGGGCGCGAGGTCGGCTACCTGTTCGGCCAGTACAAGCGCATCACCAACCGCTACGAGTCCGGCGTGATCACCGGCAAGGGGCTCAGCTACGGCGGCGCCCAGGTGCGCACCGAGGCCACCGGGTACGGCTGCGCGTTCTTCGTCGAGGAGATGCTCAAGGCCCGCGGCACGTCCTTCGATGGCAAGCGCGTCGTGGTCTCCGGCTCCGGCAACGTCGCGATCTACACGACCGAGAAGGTCCAGCAGCTCGGCGGCACCGTCATCGCCTGCTCCGACTCCTCCGGCTACGTCGTCGACGAGAAGGGCATCGACCTCGACCTGCTCAAGCAGATCAAGGAGGTCGAGCGGCTGCGCGTGGACGTCTACGCCAAGCGCCGCGGCGGCGACGCCAGGTTCGTGGCGGGGCGGAGCATCTGGGAGGTGCCGTGCGAGGTGGCGATGCCGTCCGCCACCCAGAACGAGCTCACCGGCCGCGACGCCGAGACGCTGGTGCGCAACGGCTGCGTCGCGGTCGGCGAGGGCGCCAACATGCCCACCATGCCGGAGGGCATCCGGGTCTTCCGGGAGGCCGGCGTGGCCTTCGGCCTGGGCAAGGCCGCCAACGCGGGCGGCGTGGCCACCAGCGCGCTGGAGATGCAGCAGAACGCCAGCCGCGACTCGTGGAGCTTCGAGTTCTCCGAGCGCCGCCTCCAGGAGATCATGCGCGACATCCACGCCCGCTGCCTGAAGACCGCCGACGAGTACGGCATGCCGGGCGACTACGTGGCCGGCGCCAACATCGACGGTTTCAAGCGGGTCGCCGACGCCATGCTCTCCCTCGGCCTGATCTGACCCCCTCCGGTCCGCCGGGCGCGGGGACCCGGCCCGGCGGCAGAGGACGCGGTGGCGCGGTCCGGTTCGGCGGTCCGGTTCGACGGTCGGAGGCGCGTCAGTCGCTGACGGCGCGGCGGAGGCCGGCGAGGGAGGCGGCCAGCAGCCGGGCGCGGCCGGTGGACTCGGCGTAGTCGGCGAGCACCGCGCACAGGAACACCGCGAGCACGCGCGCCGCCAGCTCGCGCCCGGGATCGACCGGACGCCCGTAGGCCGAGAGCAGGGCCGTACGGGCGTCCCCGTCGAAACCGGCGTAGGCGAGCGAGAGGTCGACCGCCGGGTCGGCCCGGCACAGGTCGCCCCAGTCGATGACGCCGGTCGCCCGCCCGTCCGGGCCGACCAGCAGGTGCCGCAGGTGCAGGTCGCCGTGGGAGACGACCGCGGGGCCGGGCGGCGGGCTCGCCTGCTCACCGTCGGAGAGGAGCCGGTCGACGGCCGGGTCCGGGGTCCACACGCCGCGCCGTGCCAGCCGGCCCAGCCGCTCCCGGGCCATCGGCGCCGGACGCCCGGATC
>NZ_CDRNDK010000716.1:0-2258 GCF_977012225.1 Planomonospora algeriensis
GGACCGGGCCGCCCAGCGCCGCGGCCAGGCGGCTACTGGCCGACAGCAGCGCCAGGGCGGCCGGGATCGGGTCGGCGTCGGCGAGGAGGCCCACCGTGGCTACTCGCCCTTGCCGGCGGTGGTGGTCTTGGCGGGGGCGGGCTTGATCGGGGTGAGCGCCTTCTGGACGCTGTCGCGGTCGGCGGGGTCGGCCCCGGCGACGAATCCGGCACCGACCAGGCGCATCGCCTCGCGCCGCAGCAGGGTGATCTCCTCGCCCTGCCGGTAGACGCGCTCCGGCAGGCCCAGCTCGACGGCGTCGACCGTGCGCAGCGGGTGGGCCAGGGTGAGCTTGACGTACTGCTCGGCCATCGGGATCTCTCCGTCCATCAGGGTGTGGGTCGCCGGTCATGGTGCCGCGCGGGCGCGTTAACGTCGTCCGGCCCGGTGGCGGGCGGCGGCGGCGCGGGCCGCGTCGGCGAGCCACCCGCCTCCGGATTCGGCGTGCTCGGACTCGGCGACGCGGGGGAAGGCCACCGACACGGTCGCGGTGACGGTCTTGCCGGCCGGTTTGGCGGGGCTGGTGCGGACGCGGCGGCGACGGCGCCGGGCACGGCGACGGACTGGCACCGGCAGTTGCGCGACTGGTGGACGGGCAGGAGCGGGTCGCGGGGCCGGTCGGCGACATGCCAGCGGCCGGGCAGGATCTTCCACCCGCCCGCAGTGTTGACCGCCTTGCCATCGTCGTCGCGGCCTTTGCGGACGTAGACCATGTGGGGGAGCCGGAAGCCGATGTTGGCGGGGATGAGCTGCCCGTGGGCGGCGGCGTGGGCGGGCCGCACGTTCTCGCCGGTGTCGGTGATCCACTGCTTGGCCGGGGGCGCGGTCTGGCGGGCTCCGGAGGCGACGTCGCCGGCGACCTTGTCGACGTGGCGGGCGACGGCGGCGGCGACCTGCCGGGAGACGCCGAAGCGGATGCGCGTGGTGGCCATGGGCGGGCACGGTAGCGGCCGGCCGCGTTTGCGTCCCGGGGGTGACATTAAGGCGCGGGTTCGGGATGGTGCGGCCCGTGAGCACCACCATCCCTGAGCGCGGGCGGCGGGCCGTACCGGTCGACGCCGTCGTGCGCCTGTATGTCGAGGACGAGCTGACGGTGCGGCAGATCGGCGCCTGGCTCGGCTGGTCGCATACGACGATCCACGAAACGCTGGTGGCGGCCGAGGTGCGGATGCGGCCGCGCGGGTCGCGGGCCAAACGCATCCCGGACCGGGTACGGGCGGCGATCGTCGCCGACTACGTGGCGGGCGAGCCGATGCGGGTCCTGCGGGGCCGGTACGGGGTGGCGGCGCAGTCGATCCGCAACATCGTGACCGAGGCCGGGAAACCGCTGCGGCCGGGCGGGGCGGAGCGGGCCGGGACGCGCCGGTTCGACCGGGTCGCGGCTGCGGACCTCGCCGGGCAGGGGTGGACGACTCCGGTGATCGCGGCGCTGATGGGCTTCTCGGAGGGGCACGTACGGCGGGAACTGCGGGCGCTGGGGTACGGGCGGGCGCCGCTGCCGGGCGGGGAGGAGCTGGCGCTGGCCTACGACCGGGCCGGGTCGGTGCGGGCGCTGGCGGCGGAGCTGGGATGCAGCGCGGGCCGGGTGCGCAAGGCGCTGGAGCGGGAGCGGATCCGGCGTCTGCCGGCGGGTGAGGTGCTGGTGGAGATGGTGCGCGCGTCCGGGTCGGGCCGGGCCGTGGCGGTGGAGCTGGGGTGCAGTGTGGGCCGTCTTCGGGCGGCGCTGGAGCGGTACGGCGTGCGGGTGCGGCCGAAGGCGGCCTGAAGACGCGGCAGGGGCCGGGCACCCGATGCGGGTGCCCGGCCCCTGCCAGCTCACGGTCCCGGGCTCAGACGGTGTCGAGGCCGTAGGTGGTGAGCAGTTCGTAGATCGTGCGGGCCTCCTGCAGCAGCGCCTGGCCGCTGGTGAAGACCGTTTTGGTCTGGTCGTTGTACGCGGTCGTCTTCTCCACTCCGCCCAGGCGCAGGCGGGTCTCCAGCGCCTGCAGGCGGGCATCGTAGTCGTCCCGGTCGGTCGCCTCGGCGAGCCAGTCGGCGACCACCTGGGTGTCGGAGGGCAGCGCGCGCTCTACGTCGTAGGTGGTCAGGTGCCGGTTGGCGCGGGCGGTGGTGAGGTTGTCGAGGGCGATGGCGAGCGCCCGGCGGTTGATGGTGAGCCGGTCGGGCGCGGGCAGGGGCGGCCGCGCGCCACAGGGGCGGGAGCGGGAGCGGGAGCGGGG
>NZ_CDRNDK010000717.1:0-2255 GCF_977012225.1 Planomonospora algeriensis
GGTCTGGTCCTCCAGCCGGTCTGATCAACACACCTCAGCCTTTCAACATCAGTACGCCGTGCGGCGGGCTTCCATCTCCGGGCACGGGCGCGAGTACGGCCTGTCCGATGTCCGGTGCGGGGCGAACCTGGTGGAGCTGTCCCGCAATCTGGAGGCTGAGACCAGGCTCGAATGTCAGGCATGGCCGCGCGTGCCGATGCGGCGGGTGCCGTAACCCATGGACCGGCATGGCAGCGCAGCGCGCCCCCGTAATCTGCGCTGCCATGTCTGGCCGGGAGCCCTTCCGGGTGGGCTCCCGGCCCCCACAGCTTCCCTTGTGTCAACCCGATTGCGAGAGTGCGCAAGGTCGGGCACGGTGAGGCGGGATACCCGTATAGGTCGCACCGCCCTGGTCGTACTGGCACCGTCGCGGGTTTCCGATCCGGAAGATGGCGCGACGGGGCGACTGGATCACAAAGGAGATCACCGTGAAAAGTTTGGTCGCAATGGTATGGCGGCTCATCCGTGGGCCGATTCAGTGGCGGGTTCTATCGCCCGACGGCCGGCACGGCGCTCGTCGGAGGCGTGCCGTACCACGAGATCCGGCACCCGCTGCGGACGGTCGGCGCGCTGCTCGACGCGCGCGCGGTGCACCCGGGGCGCAGCTGCCGCGCGCATCTGCTGGCGCTGGCGCGCAGCAACGGCATCGCGGGGAGCCGGGTGGAGGAGGTCCTCGAAGTGGTCGGGCTGACGGACGCGGCGCACCGGCGCGCCGGCGTGCTGTCCCTCGGCATGAGCCAGCGGCTCGGCATCGCGGGCGCGCTGCTGGGCGACCCCGGGGTACTGATGTTCGACGAGCCGGTCAACGGGCTCGACCCCGACGGCGTGCGCTGGGTGCGCCGACTGATGCGCTCACTGGCCGGCGAGGGCCGCACGGTCTTCGTCTCCAGTCACCTGATGAGCGAGATGCAGCTGACCGCCGACCACCTGGTGGTGATCGGCCGGGGCCGCCTGATCAGGGACGCGCCGCTGGCGGAGGTCATCGCCGACAGCGCGCTGACCGCCGTGGTCGTCCGCAGCCCGCACGCGGGCGACTTCTCCGTACGGCTCGCCGCCGCCGGGATCCGGGTGGAGCGGTCGGGTGAGAACGAACTGGTCGCCACCGGCGCCGGGATCGAGCGGATCGGCGACCTGGCGTACGAGGCGGGCATCCGGCTGTACAGCCTGAGCACGCGCGGGGCCTCACTGGAGCAGGCCTACGAGGAACTGACCGCGGGCAGCGTGGAGTACGGCGCCCGGAAGGCGGAGGTGTGAACGATGGGGACCGGTGAACTGGGCCGGGCGGTCGCCGCCGAGTGGACGAAGCTGTGGTCGGTCCGGTCGACCTGGTGGTGCCTGGCGGGCACCGGCGTGCTCATGGTGCTGAGCGCCCTGACGCTGGGCGGGGCCACGGTGACGGAGATGCTCCGCGACGGCGGGACGGCGAGCCTCCCGGCGGGCGAGCCGGTGGTCTCAGCGACGATCTTCGCTCAGTTCGCTCCGGTCGCGGCGGCGATGCTGATGATCACCTCGGAGTATTCCTCGGGCGGTGTCCGCACCACCCTGCAGGCCGTCCCGGTCCGCGGCCGGATGCTCGCCGCCAAGGCGTTGGTGGCGGCGGCGGTGGCGTTCACGGCGGGAGTGGTGTCCGGCGGCGCGGCGGCGGCGGTCGTCCACGTCGTGCTGTCCGGCGAGCCGCTCGGCGGCCACGTCACCCTGGCGTCCGCGCAGACCGCCCTCGACCTGCTGGGCGTCGGCGTCTTCTTCGCGCTGGTGTCGGTGCTCACGGTCGGCGCGGGAGCCGCGATGCGCAGCGCGGCGGGCACGCTGACCGTGGTGTTCATGCTGCTGATGGGCCTGCCGCTGCTGCTGGCGGCGACCGGTGCGCCCCCGGCGCTGGAGGCGGCGCTGCGCATGCCGCTGCCGGCCGGGCTGGCGTTCATGGGCAGCACCGACAACCCGACCGGCGGCCCCATCCCCTACTCGGCGGGCGAGGGACTCGCCTGGCTGCCGCGTGGACGGCGGCGGGCCATGCCGTACTGCGCCGGCGCGACGCCTAGACTCCGCGACCATGTCGGCCGACCGGATCGCGCGCGTGCTGGCGGGGATCGTCACGGGTACGGTCCTGGGCCTGGCCGAGTTGCTCTTCGTCTGCCTGCTCCGGCCCGCGGCCGTGGACCGGGTCGCGACCCGGCTGGTGGCCCTGGAGCGGGCCCGGCTGGCGCGCGGCTCGGCCA
>NZ_CDRNDK010000718.1:0-2238 GCF_977012225.1 Planomonospora algeriensis
GGCCGTCCGGCGTCCGGGACCGCGCTCTGGGCCGTCCAGGGCCCGCGCCCCGCCCGGAGGGACCGTCCGCGCCCCGCTCCGAAGGGCCGCCCGGCACCCCGGCCGAGGGCGGCTCCGCTCTCAGGGGGCGGCCGGCAGGGTGAAGTGGAACCGGGTCCCCCCGCCGGGGTTGTCCCGGACACCGATGGTGCCGCCGTGGCGTTCCACGATGCGCTTGCAGATGGCCAGGCCCAGCCCGCTGCCGGTGTAGCCGGCGGCGTGGTGGGCGCGGTGGAAGTTCTCGAAGACCGCCTCGTGCTGCCCCGGCGGGATGCCGATGCCGCGGTCGGCGACCTCGACGCGGACCCATCCATCCTCCGCGGGCTCGGCGGTGACGGTGATCTCCGGTACGGCGCCCGGCACGACGTACTTGGTCGCGTTGCCGATCAGGTTGTCCAGCAGCTGGCGCAGGAGCACCGGATCGGCCTCGACCCGGGGCAGATCGCCGACCTGGAAGCGGGGTTCCGGCCGGTTGTCCCTGCCCGCCGCCGCGTCGTCGCCGCTGCGCGTGGCGATGACCTCCCGGACGGTCTCCCCCAGGTCGACGGGGACCGGGGACAGGGCCACGGCCCGCGCGGTGCTGTGCGTGAGCAGGTCGTTGATCAGGTTGCGCATGCGGGCGCAGGCGTGCCGGATGCGGGCGATGCTCTCGACCGCCATGTCCGGCGCGCCGCCGGGTACGGCCTCGACGGTCTCGTCCAGGACGTCGATCCAGCCGTCCACGGCCGACAGGGGGTTGCGCAGGTCGTGCGCGACGACCCCGGCGAACGCGGCGAGTTCGTCGCGGTCGCGGCGTTCGGCGGTGACGTCGTGGAAGACCACCACGACCGCGGCCTCGTCCTCGGCCCCGACCCCGGTGGGCAGGCAGGTCGCGCTGACGCTGAACATGCGGCCCTCGGGCATGGCCCGGTTGCGCACGAGCAGGTCCACCGCACGGATCTCCTGACCGGTCAGGGCCTGCCGGTACGGCAGTTCCGCCTCGTCCATGGGCGTGCCGTCGGGGTGGAACAGCCCGAAGTGCCCGACGTCGACGCCGGCCGTACCGGGTAGGGGGACGCCGGGCGGGCCCAGGTCGTCGAGCAGGTTCGCGGCGGCGCGGTTGCGCATGAGGAAGCGCCCCCCGGAATCGATCACGACCAGCCCGTCGTGCATCGCGTCCACGATCGTGGCCAGGAGCCCGGCCTGCTCGGAGGCCGACTCCTCGGCGGCGGCGAGCTGCCGCAGGAGGCCGTCGCGCTCGTCGCGGCCGAGCGCGAGCGCGAGCCCGACCACGGCGACCATCGCGACGAAGGCCTGCGCCACGAACGCCCGGACGGGCGGCGAGCCGATCGTCGCGAACGGGCCGTGCCCGTACAGGGTGAACAGGATGGCGGTCGCGCCGACGAGCATGTCGTGCATGACGACGAAGGTCGTGCTGAATCGCAGGCCGGCCCAGACCGTGACCACGAGCAGCGGGAACGCCAGGGGAAGGCCGTGGCTCAGGCCGAACGCCACGACGTACGCCGTGGCGGACGCCAGCACCAGGGCCGCGTACTCGGCCTTCCGCCACCGGGGGGGCCGTGCGCAGCGCGTCCCGTGCGGCGGACCAGGCGGAGCCGGGCCCGGGGCGCAGGGGGTGGACGCGGAACAGCGCCGCCAGGCGCAGTCCGACCCCGCCGATCAGCACGATGCTGACGATGTTGCGCGCGATCCACACCGATGTGCCCAGCCACGAGACGTGGGCGCCGATCAGCCATATCCCGGCCGAGACGACGACCGCCCCGCAGAGGGTGGCCCCGGCCGCGGCCTGCAGCAGCCGCCACAGCTGCCGCACCCGGACGAGCTCGCCCAGGCCCTCGGCCGTCCACGACTCCGGGGATAATCGCGCGAACAGCAGCAGGAACGCCACCACCTGGGCGAGGTTCGCCGCCGTGAAGCAGACGGCGAGCCCGAAGGAGGCGCCGGTCCACATGTTGACGGCCAGCGTGCACAGCGCGAACGCCGCCAGATCCGGCCACCGCGTCCGGGCGCGGCGCTGCGCCAGGAACCACAGCACCGAGACCCCCGCGGCGGGCCACACCAGGCTGAGGGTGGTCCCCTCGATCAGGGTCATCCGCCCCGCCAGCGTGGCCACCAGGTACAGCGCGGCGAACACGGCGGTACGGCGCAGCGCCGCCCCCGGCGGCCCCCCCGTCGGCCGGACCGGGCCGCGGCCCCGGA
>NZ_CDRNDK010000719.1:0-2234 GCF_977012225.1 Planomonospora algeriensis
GACCGGGAGCAGGTGGCCGAGGCGGCCCGGCCCGCCGGGCCCGCCTGTTCACCGTGCCCGGCGTCGGAGCCGGAGCACCGGGACGGCGGTCGCGGGCCAGGACGCCCTGGGGCGGACCACCGGTGCCCGCGTCGCCCGAGGGACCGCCCCGCCTCCCTCCACCTGCCGGCGACCGTCCTGGCCGCCGCGCCGTACCAGCGGGAGCGCGGCAGGAGCGGTCCGGGCCTGCTGGTGCGCCGCGGCGACCTGCGCGAGGCCGTACGGGAGGGCCGTGAGGGCAACCTGGTGCTGTTCGCCGTCGACGCCAGCGGCTCCATGGCCGCCCGCCGCCGCATGCAGGCGGTCAAGGCGGTCGTGCTCGGCCTGCTGCTCGACGCCTACCAGCGCCGTGACAAGGTCGGCCTGATCACCTTCCGCGGCACCCGGGCCGACCTCGTCCTGCCGCCCACCTCCTCCGTCGAGGCGGGCGCGGCCCGGCTGCGCGAACTGCCCACCGGCGGGCGCACCCCGCTGGCCGCCGGGCTGGTCCGGGCGGCCGAGGTGCTCCGCGTGGAACGGCTCCGCGACCCGGCCAGGCGGCCGCTGCTGATCCTGGTGACCGACGGCCGGGCCACCTCCGGCACGCTGGAGCAGGCCCACCGCGCCGCGGGGTTGCTGGCGGGGACGGCCGCGGTGGTGGTGGACTGCGAGGACGGGTACGTCCGCCTCGGCCTGGCCCGGTCGCTGGCCGCCAGGATGGGCGCCGAGACCGTGCGCCTGGACGACCTGACCGACCTCACCGACCTGGTCCGCCGGCGGCGGACCGCCGCGTGAGCCCCAGCGCGACCGCACCGACGTCGACCGGAAGAGCCGAACAGAAGAAAGGCGTGACATGCCACAGGGCAGACCTGCCAGCGTGCCCGACGACGGCCTGACCACCCGGCAGCGCCGTACCCGGCCGCTGCTGATCGTGCACACCGGCCCCGGCAAGGGCAAGTCCACCGCGGCCTTCGGCCTGGCCCTGCGCGCCTGGAACCAGGGCTGGCCGATCGGGGTGTTCCAGTTCGTCAAGTCCGCCAAGTGGCGCATCGGCGAGGAGCGGGCGCTGCGGGTCCTCGGCGACTCGGGCGAGGGCGGGCCGGTCTCCTGGCACAAGATGGGAGAGGGCTGGTCCTGGATCCAGCGGCCCGGCAGCGAGGCCGACCACGCCGCCGACGCCCGCGAGGGCTGGGAGCAGATCAAGCGCGACCTGGCCGCGGAGACCTTCCGCCTCTACGTGCTGGACGAGTTCACCTACCCGATCAAGTGGGGCTGGATCGACGTCGAGGACGTGCTGGCGGCGCTGGCGGACCGCCCCGGCAGCCAGCACGTCGTCATCACCGGCCGCGACGCCGATCCGCGCTTGGTCGGGGCCGCCGACCTCGTCACCGAGATGGGCAAGGTCAAGCACCCCATGGACGCGGGGCAGAAGGGCCAGAAGGGCATCGAATGGTGACCGGAAACACGGCGGAGCGGGCCGTCCACCGGGTCGGGAGCGCGGTCCGGGCGGCCGGCCGCACCCGGGGGAAGGACCTCCCGCCCGCCGGCCGCAGGGGGAGAGCCGCGGTCCGGGCGGCCGGCCGTACCGCGGCGCGGCGGGCATGAGCGTTCCCGCGCCCCGGCTGGTGATCGCGGCCCCCGCATCCGGGGCCGGGAAGACCACCGTCGCCACCGGCCTGATGGCCGCGCTGGCCCGCCGTGGTCTGGCGGTCTCCCCGCACAAGGTCGGGCCCGACTACATCGACCCCGGTTACCACGCCCTGGCCACCGGCCGGCCCGGACGCAACCTCGACCCGTGGCTGGTCGGGGAGGACCTCGTCGTGCCGCTGTTCCTGCACGGTGCCGCGGGGGCCGGCATCGCGGTGATCGAGGGGGTGATGGGCCTCTACGACGGCGCGGGGTCCGGCGAGTTCGCCTCCACCGCGCACGTCGCGCGCCTGCTGGACGCCCCGGTCGTCCTCGTCGTCGACGCCGCCCGGCAGAGCAGGTCCGTGGCCGCGCTGGTGCACGGTTTCGCCTCCTACGACACCCGGCTCAGGTTCGGCGGGGTGATCCTCAACCGGGTCGGCTCGGAACGGCACGAGAGCCTGCTGCGCGAAGCCCTCGCCGAGAGCGGCGTCCCGGTCCTCGGTGCGATCCGCCGCAGCGACGCCGTCGCCGTGCCCTCCCGGCACCTCGGCCTCGTCACGGCGGCCGAGCACGGTCCCGGGGCGGCC
>NZ_CDRNDK010000720.1:0-2232 GCF_977012225.1 Planomonospora algeriensis
ACCGCCGGGCGAGCTCTCCGCACGGGCCGGTGCGCCGGTCGCCGCCGCGCCCGTGCCGCCCGGCATCCGGGGGCTGGACGTCAGCTCCCACCAGCCCGGCGTGTCCTGGCCCGCGGTGTACCGGGACGGCGCCCGGTTCGCCTACGTCAAGGCCACCGAGTCGACCACCTACCGCAACCCCCGCTACGCCGAGCAGTACCAGGGGGCCCGGCAGGCAGGCCTGATCAGGGGCGCCTACCACTTCGCCCTGCCGCACAAGTCCGGCGGCGCCGCCCAGGCCGACTACTTCTTCCGCAACGGCGGCGGCTGGACCGCCGACGGCTGGACCCTGCCGGGCGTGCTCGACATCGAGTTCAACCCGTACCAGTCCTCCAACGGCCTGGACCTGTGCTACGACCTGTCACCCGCCCAGATGACGGCCTGGATCCGCGACTTCAGCGACCGCTACCTCGCCCTGGCCGGCCGGCGGCCCGCCGTCTACACCAACACCTACTGGTGGCAGACCTGCACCGGCGGCAGCGCCGCCTTCGGAGACCACCCGCTCTGGCTCGCCCGCTACTCCTCGGCCGTCGGCGCCCTTCCGGCGGGCTGGACGGCCCACGCCATCTGGCAGCACGCGGACTCCGGCGTCTTCCCCGGGGACCAGAACGTCTTCAACGGCACCTACGAGCAGCTGAAGCTGCTGGCCGCCGGCCGGAGCACCCCGGCCCCGGCGAAGACGCCCGTGAAGGCCCCTGTGAAAGCTCCTGTGAAGGCTCCCGTGAAGGCCCCCGCGCGCAAGGCGGCCAAGGCCGCCACCATCGTCTCGTCGCTGAACGCCGGGCCGGAGCCGGTCAGGAAGGGCCGGAAGCTGACGGTCTCCGGCACCCTGCGCCTGGCCGCCGGCACCCGGCGCGCCGTCGCCGGGCAGCGGGTCGTGATCAGGTTCCGGCCGCGCGGCTCCACCGTCTGGCGGACGGCGGGCACCGCCGTGACCTCCTCCGGCGGGACCTTCCGCCGGACGTTCCGAGCATCGGGAGACGGCTACTGGCAGGCGGCCTACAACGGGGACGCGCTGCGCCTGGCCGCCCGGAGCGGCGGCGACTACGTCGACGTGCGCACCGGGCGGTGGCGCTGACCGGGGCGGGGACCCGTCAGGGCGTGCGACGGCGGTAGGGGATCCACAGGCCCAGGCCGTAGATGCCGAGGCCGAGCAGGACCATGAAGACGATCACCGGCCACTGGAGCCCTTCGGGCATGTGGAGCGCGAGGAACCAGCTCCGGTCCTCGGTCCCGTTGGCCTTGAGGAAGCCCGCCACGATGCCCTGCGGGAACAGCGGGATCGCGCCGACCGACCAGCAGAGGGCTGTGATGATCTGCTCGCGCTTCGGCAGGTCGTCGAACTTCGCCCAGCTCCCCGGCTTGACCGCGGGCCGCTTGCCCGTCCGCATCATGTGCAGCAGCTCGGGGCCCTGGGCGTGCAGCCGCCGCTGGGCGAGCAGCCCGAAGCCCCACAGGCACAGGCCGCCGGTCACCACGCCGACGGCGACGCCCGCCCAGCCGTACAGCGCGACCGCCACCGCCGCCGGGGCCCCGGTGAGCGCCACCAGGACCAGTACGGCGTAGGCCAGGCCGGTCATCGCGCCGTCGTCCTCGCTGGAGCGCAGCGGGTTGTTGCCCCGCCGGTGCGGGTCGATGCCCGGCACGAGCGCGTAGACCGAGATCAGCGGCACGATCCCGGCGGCGCCGCCGAGCAGCGCGGCGGTGAGCGCGAGCACCATGGGCCAGGGGCCGCCGGTCACGGAGGTGAGGCCCAGGGTCAGCGCGGCGGCCACCGGCCCGACGACCAGCAGCCAGGCCAGCTGCCTGCCCCGCACGTCGCCGCGCCCGGGGAGAGCAGGGTCAGCCAGATCTCGGTGCCGTCGACGCCGTAGAGGTTGGCCGACATGGCGGCGGCCATGATGATGAAGATCGGCCCGGCCCAGGGCAGCATGGCGTTCCAGCCCAGGACCAGCGGGGCCGCGGCGAAGAACACGCCGTAGGCGATGGCGAAGGTCAGCTGGTGTGTCCGGACCAGGTCGCGCGACCAGGTCCGCAGTTCCTTGGCGACCACGGCGCCCGTCGCGGTGGCGGCGGTCATCGGGCGCCGGCCCCGGGCGGACGCCTTGACCGAGCCCGCTCGCCGGGCCAGCAGCGCGGCCCAGGCGGCCAGCAGCAGCGCGACGAGCATCGCGAGCGCGCCCAGCGTGAGAC
>NZ_CDRNDK010000721.1:0-2230 GCF_977012225.1 Planomonospora algeriensis
CGCGCGGGGCTGCCCCGCGCCCCGGGAGGCGGCCCGCTGGGACACGCACCCGCACACCAGCGCGGGCACCAGTACGGCCGCGGCCGCGACCGCGGCGGACGGCCGCCTCGAACGCGTCATCGCCCTCACCGCCTCCCCCACAAAGCCGCAAATCGGACTTATCCCATTAATGCGGCATGCGGGGAGGGGTGAGAAGGGCGCCTGCCGAACGGAGGCGGTTTCCTGGAACGGCGGGCCGGTGAGCTACCTAGCCTTGACGCCCCTTCGCGATTAGCCGGAGCACGGCCTCGTCGTCGCAGCCCTCCCAGAACCCGCCGACCACGTCCTCCAGGTGCGCCAGCGAGTCCGCCCGGAACAGCACGTCCTGGTACTTCGTGATGTCGTAGTGGGTGGTGCCCATCGCCACGAGGTCCAGCGGGCGGATGTCCATCCCCCGGAACTCCTCGATCTCGCCGTAGGACGACAGGATGCCCGCGCCGTACGCCCGCAGCTCACCGCCGTCGGTCATCACCCCGAACTCCAGCGTGAACCAGAAGACCTTCGAGATGAACTCCAGCGCCTCGTCGCTCTCGACCCGGCGCGCCGCCTGGCCGGCCAGCCGGTAGAGCGCCGCGTAGCGGTCGGAGGCGAGCGCGTTGGCGTGCCCGATGACCTCGTGGATCACGTCGGGCTCGGGGGTGTACAGCGGCGTGGAGTGGTGGCGGATGTACTGCGTCGAGTGGAAGAGCCCGTCCGCCAGGACCCCGTAGAAGTCCCGGAGCGGGACGAGCCCGGCCGCCGGGACGTACCGGAACCCGGTGAGGGGCTCCAGCAGGTCGCCCACCTCCTGCAGCTGCGGGATGCGGTCGCCCGGCAGCCCCAGCCGCGCCGCGGCCCGCTGGTACTCCTCCGTGGCGTACTTGCGGTGCTTGAGCGCCAGCTCCCGGCTGACGATCGCCCACACCTCGTGCTCCTGCTCGGTGTACTCGGCCGTCGGGATGGGCGTGCCGGGAACGTAACCGACGGCGAGCGCCGCGATGGCATTGCGACGAGCCCGGTAGACGGGGTCCGCGAAGCCGGGGTGACTCGCGGCGAGCCGGACCTCGACCGTGCCGTCGTCGTTGGTCGCCACCGGCGCGAAGTACTGCGCTTCCTCGAACATGAATGAAATGACAGCAATTCCCGGATTCGCTGACAAGAGCGAGCATTCAGAGTAGGCGATCTGCGCAAGATCGCCTGGTCGTGCCCGCTTCCCACTGGTCATATCGCCTAGTCTGGCGGCATGGCCATCGACGAGCTGGACAGCCGCCTCCTGGTGACCATGCGCGCCCATCCGCGCATCGGGCTCACCGAGCTCGCCCGCCTGCTCGGCGTGGCGCGCGGCACCGTGCAGGCACGGGTGGACAAGCTCACCGCACGCGGCGTCATCGCCGACTTCGGCCCCACGGTCACCCCCGAGGGCGTCGGCTACCCGATCCTGGCCTTCGTCTCCCTGCAGATCGCCCAGGGCAGGCTCGCCGAGGCCGTGCGGGCGCTGCGGGCCCTCCCCGAGATCCTCGAGGTGTACGGCACCAGCGGCCAGTCCGACCTGCTCTGCCGCGTGGTCGCGCGGAGCACCCCCGACCTGCAGGAGGTCATCGCCCGCATCCTGGCCTCCCCCGCGGTGCAGCGCACCGACACCACGATCGCCCTGTCGGTGCAGGTCCCGTTCCGGATCGAACCGCTGCTGCGCGCCGCCCCCGAGCGGGTCGGCGGGCGGGACGGCGGGCGGGACCTGACCTAGTCCGCACGGCCTTCCCGCCGCTCGCGGCCCCCGGGGGTACGGTCGACGGCGAACACCGCATCCGCTCCGGAAAGGCTGCCCCTGTTGGACATCACCGTGGTCCACGTACCCGATCTGAGCCGCTACGAGGCCCTGCTGGACGGCGAGCGCGTCGGACTCGCCGACTACGTCCGGACCGGCGGGACGGTCGCCTTCGTGCACACCGAGGTCGATCCCTCCCTCGGGGGGCGGGGGATCGGCGGAATGCTCGCCAGGACCGCCCTCGACGACGCGCGCGCCGAAGGGCTGGCGGTCCTGCCCAGGTGCCCGTTCATCAAGGGCTGGATCGACCGGCACCCCGACTACGCCGATCTCGTGCCCGTGCGCCGCTGAGACCCGCGGCCCGCCCCGCGGAGGTCAGCACGGATAGGGGTGCCCTCCGCGGGCGGCCTCCGGGGCCGCGGCGCTCCCGGCCGTCCCGCCGCGCGC
>NZ_CDRNDK010000722.1:0-2218 GCF_977012225.1 Planomonospora algeriensis
TGGCCGGGGCCGTGGCGGGGGTCGGGGGAGCGGCCGCGGCCGTTCCCTGGGCCGCGGCTCTGCCGGACCCGGAATCAGGGGTGTAGTCAGCGAAGAAGTTCCACCAGGCGCGGTCCACGGACTCGGGATCCTGGAGGTACTTCTGATACAGCTCGTCGACAAGCCATTCGTTCTGACCGAAGGCTGCCAGCGGGTTTGTCCGCGACGACTCAGACGACACGGCGGAAATCGCCTCTTCCGCAGATCGGCGTTGATGATGAGAGAACCTGTCCAAGGCTACTCTCCTGGGCATGGGCCCGCGCCCGTCTGGCCGCAGCCCCCGAAACGATCCTCTCAGAACAGCTGAAAGTGGTCACGTTCGGGGGGCTGACGGGAGGGTGTGAGTATGGTCACTCCGCCCCGGGCGCGTCAGGCGGTGACGAGGCGCGTCTCGACGTGCAGGCCGGGGGTGATCTCCTCCAGCAGGACGGTCAGCTCGTTCCCGGCGGCCCGGAGCTCCTCCAGCGACATGGGCTCCAGCCGCTCCAGCAGGAACAGGGCGTCGGAGGTCTCCTCGGTGATCCGGGTCCGCACGCACTGCCGCCAGTTCCACCGCCGGCAGGTGACGCCCAGGTCGTCCCGCCAGACCACCTCGCCGATCTCCGGGTGGTCGATCGCGGGCTCGCCCTTCTCGACCACCTCGAACGGCTCGTCCCCGGCCGCCCGCACCAGCCGGGCCGTGCCCGCGTAGCGGGCCAGGTCCTCGCCGCCGATCGGCAGGCCGTGGCCGACGCTGACCGCGTTGTAGGCGTCCACCACCAGGTTGATCTCCGGCAGCGGCATCCGCCGGACCAGCGCGTCCACCGACGGCCGGGTCCGCTGCGGCTTGGCGCCGAACGCCCGGTAGGCGTCCCGCCACGCCTCGACCCTCGGGTCGTCCGGCGTCACCGCCCGGTCGGCCGCCTCGGCCAGCCAGGCCCGCGACCTGTCGTCGGTCGGTCCGTTGCGCAGGCCGTACACCGCCATGGCCAGCACCGCGAAGTCCGGCCTGAGCTCGGCGACGGCCGGATCCACCCAGATGTCCTCGATCACGGGTGCCAGTTTAGGACTCCTCCGGGTCCGGGGGCGTGCCCGCCCGCTCGGTCGTGGGCGGGCCCGCGAGGCGGCGTGTCGCGTACTGCGCGAGCCGGCCGTGCAGCGCCGCCGTCACCGCGAAGGCCACGATCAGCCCCGCGACGACCGAGAGCCGGTCCTCGTCCGCCAGCAGCAGCATCTTGGCGTCGGCGAGCCCGGTCCGTGCGGAGCCCCACCCGGTCAGCGCCACCGTCACCCACCGTCCCGCACGCCTCACCGCGGGACGCGCGGCCGCGGTCGCGGCGGCCGGTACGGCCAGCACGGCGAAGGCGACGAGCACCGCCGCCGTTCCCCCCGCGGAGAAGGAGGTCGGCATGTCGACGGCGAGCAGGATGGCGCGCATCAGCAGCCGGGCCGCGACGCCGACGACCAGCCCCGCGACCAGCGCCCCGCCCAGCACGGCCGCGACCGTCCGCACGGCCCTGAGTGGTTTCCTGCTTTCCTGCATGTAATCCTCCTGCTTTATTGATAGAAGGAGGGTTATAGAGGCTTATGTCCTATAAGGGCAATGACGGACGGGTCCCGGAATCCACTCGTTACCCGGGTCAGGCGCAGGTGCGTGCGACCTGCCGAGCACCGTCCGATCGATCGACGCCGGGAGAGCCGCAGGTTCAGGGAGACGCGAGGGCGAACTGCGCCCACACGGCGTGGCCGACGGCTTGGGTGCCTCGGTAGCCGGCTTTGGAAGCCGGCGCAGCCACGATCATGAGGCCCCGGCCGCTCTCATCGAGCCTTCCGGGGTCGCGTCTGAATGCGGGCGTGCCGCCCCAACCGCAGTCCTCGCCGCCGAACGGACCGCGCCTCAGGAGGTCCGCCGCCCCTCGGTCGTCGCGTTGATCTCGGGAATGCGGTACGGCACCGGTCCGGTCCCGCCCGAGCTTCACGCCTTGGCCGCGCGTAGCGGCCTGACCTGATCGGATGGGACGGCGCCTGCGCGAGCCGGTTTTCAGGGGGCGATGTCGAGATGATCGGCGATGGCGATCACTTTCTATGGTTCTTTCGAATAAGGCTCGATATTTGAAAGAAGCGAGTTAGTCTGGTCATATGGCTCCTGCGTTCCGCAGATGTGTGTCCGGCCTAGTGCACGGATCTGCAGGTTGAACTG
>NZ_CDRNDK010000723.1:0-2215 GCF_977012225.1 Planomonospora algeriensis
CGCCGGAGGCCGCACCCGGAACCGGGCCGGGGGACCGCGCTCATCCGCGGGCCTCCGCGCGCAGCTCCGCCAGGAGCTCGCCCTGTCCGGCCAGCAGGTCGGCGAGGATCCGCCGCGCCGCGACCAGCAGCTCCGCGACGTCCGGGGTGGACAGGGCGTAGACGACGGTGGCCCCCTCCCGGGTGGCGCTCACGATCCCCGCCCGGCGCAGCACCGCCAGCTGCTGGGAGAGGTTGGACGCCTCGATGTCGACCTCGGCGAGGAGGTCGCGCACCGGCAGCGGACCGGCCTGGAGCAGCTCCAGCACCCGGATGCGGACCGGGTGCCCGAGCGTGCGGAAGAACTCCGCCTTGGCCTGGTTGAGCGGCACCGCCATGATCATGCCGTTCCGTCGGCGGGTGCGCCGACCCCGTGCCGCACCTCGACGCCGTGCTGCTCGGCGATGCGCAGCAGGTTGTCCAGCCGGCCGGACAGGACCTCGACCGCGTGGTCGTCGTGCGCCTGGCGCACGAGCCGCAACTCCGCGTCGACCTCGTCGATGCGCGCCAGCAACTCAGCCGTGAACTCGCTCATGCACCCTGCTTCCCGTGGACTTCCGGTGGACTTCCCGTGGATCGGCTCCGGCGCGTCGGCGGCCGGGCGACGAAAACAGGCTACTTATAAACTCGCCAATTGCGTAATTCTTCAAGTCGTAAGGGGCTTGGGTAAGATGACGGCGGTGGTCCGCTCCCGGAGGTCTCCCCCGCCGGCCCAGGTCCCGATCCGGATCAGGTCAGGACCGGGCGGGGCTCGCCGGGTAGGGTCACCGGCGAGCGAGGACCGGCCCGGGATACCGGGCCGCGCTGGCCCGCGATGCGACAATGACGAGAGGCCGGGCACGGTCTACGTGAGGGAGTGCAGCCAATGGGACGGGGTCGCGCCAAGGCGAAGCAGACGAAGGTCGCTCGCCAGCTGAAGTACAGCAGTCACCACATCGATCTCGAGCGGCTGCGTGAGGAGCTCGGCTCCGGGGACGACCGCGCGCAGGACCGTCCCGAGACCGACGCTCCCGCCGGGGAGCCGGCCGACAGGTAACGGCGGGAGGACGCGGGGCGGGCGACGGGTCTTGGGACCCGCCGCCGCCCGCGCTCCCGCGGCCTACAGATCCGCCCCGACGCGCGCGGCCGTCTCCGCCAGCCGGTTGGCGTACCCCCAGCGGGATCGCGGTGCCCGGTGACCTCGATCGTGCGCCCGTCGACCTCGATCGCGGAGGCGGAGGCGGCGACCGGCAGGCCGTACGGGCCGAACGTCGAGTCGTGCTTGAGCAGGTGCGCCAGCGCGGGCGCGTCCGCGAGGTCGTTGATCGCGACGATCTCCAAACCCTTCGGCAGCCCGCAGCGGAGCAGCGCACGCCCGATCCGTCCGAACCCGTTGATCCCAACCCTGACGGTCATGTCTCCTCCTGATGTGGTCCGTGCCTTCATCGTGCGCGGGAACCGAGGGCCGGGACAGGGGCGGGGGTCCAGGCCCCGGCAGGCCCAACGGCCCCGCGCCGGACCGGCCCGGCGCCTCCTCCGGCCCCTCCGGACCGGGACGTACGGCGTCGGCCGCGGGGACGAAGGTCCCTGGCCCGGCCTCGGAGAGGGCCACGAGGCTGGCACCACGATCAGGGATGAGGAGTGATCCGAGATGACGAGAACGGTCCACGCCCCGCTCCACGCGGAGGACGTCCAGGTGCTGACCCGGGGCCGGGTGCTCCCCGCCGAGGTCGAGCGGGTGCGGGAGAAGGTCGTCGCGCTCGCCCGGCACCGCGGTGAACCCGTGCTGTTCACCCGGGTGCGGCTCGGCCTGTCCTGCGACCCCGCCCTGGCCCGTCCCGCCACCGCCCAGGCCGTCCTGGACGTCAACGGGCGCCTGGTCCGGGCCCACGCCGAGGCCAGGACCGTCCATGACGCGATCGCCCTGCTCACCGACCGCCTGCGGGTGCGTCTGGACCGGACCGCCCGGGACTGGGAGGCCACCCGGGAGCGCCGGCTCCGGGACGCCGGCCGGACTCCCCCCGGCTTCCCGGCGGACCGCGCCCCGGCTGAGTGATGACCTTGGTCCTGCCCGGGGAGGCCTTTGCGCCGCGGCCCCGGGCGGGGCCCATCCTCCACTGTGGGGGTGAGACGGCAGCCACGAGCCAACGAGGTGACCCCCCGATGACACGCTCCCCCGCGAGAACCGCCCCCGCCCC
>NZ_CDRNDK010000724.1:0-2213 GCF_977012225.1 Planomonospora algeriensis
CCCGGTGGAGCTCCTGCGCGCCCGGCCGGGCCGCGGCGTCGACGTCCAGCGCCCGCCGGAGCCAGCCGCGCAGCCAGGCGGGGGCCAGGTCGAGGTTGGCCCGGCCCTCCATGATGTTGAAGCAGACGACCTCGAAGCCGCCCGTGCCGAACGGGGGCTTGCCGGTCGCGGCGAAGAAGACCGTGGAGGCCAGCGCGTGCACGTCGGCCGCCTGGGTGATCTCGGAGTCCCGGATGATCTCCGGGGCGAGGTAGCCGGGCGTGCCGACGAACATGCCGGTCTGGGTCAGCCGGGTCGCGTTGACCAGGTGCGCGATGCCGAAGTCGATGACCAGCGGGTCGCCGTCGACGAGCATCACGTTGGCGGGCTTGAGGTCCCGGTGGACCACGTCGGCGGCGTGGATGGCCACCAGGGCGGCGCACAGGCCCCGCGCCAGCCGGATCACCTGGTCGTCGGGGAGCGGACCGTCCGCCAGGACGGTCTCCTCCAGCGTCCGGCCGGGGACGAAACGGGTCACGATGTACGGCTGCGCGCCGGTCAGCCGGGCGTCCAGCACCTCCGCGACGTGCGGGCTGCGCACCCGCCGCATGGTCTCCACCTCGCGGGTGAGCCGGTCGCGCGCCTTGAGGTCGGCGGCCACGTGCGGGTGCAGGACCTTGACGGCCACCTCGCGCCCGTCCTCGTCCAGCCCCAGATGGACGGCCCCCATGCCGCCCTCGCCGATCTTCCTCAGCAGCCGGTACGGCCCCAGCCGCTCAGGCGCCTGCGTGTCCCCCGTCATCGCGCCGCCTTCCTTCGCAACCCGTCCAGTTCCTTCACCACCGTCCCGACGTCCGCGGGCCTCCACTCCGCCTTCCGCGCACCGGTCCCCACGGTGTCGCCCACGAGGTAGACCATCAGCGCGGCCACCACGCCCAGCGCGGCGGCCATGGCCACGGCCCCGTTCCGGGAAGGCACCAGTGATGCCAGCGTACGCCGCATCTGGCGTCCGGGGCCCTCGACTCCGGGACCGGCGCAGATCGTCGCCAGGGCGATCGCCGCCCCCCAGCCGAGCGCGTTCGTCGCGGGCATCCCCGGGACCAGCACGGCGAGCAGCAGCGTCACCGGCAGGCCGAGGACGAGCCCGTACGGCACGAGCGCGGCCGTGACGCTGGCCGACTTCAGCAGCGCGCCCGGCAGGGCGAGCACCCGGAGCACGTCGGCCGCGGCCGCGCCGGCCGGGCGGCGCGCGTTGAGCCTCGGCTGGGCGATGTCGGCGGCGCGCAGCAGGATGACGGCCGGGACGACGACGAGCGAGACGAGGACCGGCAGCATGACCGCCGCGACCGTCATGACCACCAGCAGCAGCACGCTCGCCGCGCCGTGGGCCCCGGAGCGCTGCAGCGCGTGGCCCTGCCCCTGCGGCCCCTGCGGCCTCTGCTGCCCCTGTCCCGCCGGGCCCTGCCCCTGTCCCGCCGCCCTGGGCCTGCCGCCCGTCCGGGTGGAACGGGCCGGGGCCGGCCTGGCCGTGCCGGTCCGCCGGGGGGTACGGGTACTGGGGCGTCGCGGCCGGGCGGACGTGCGGCGTCCGCTCGAACGAGGCGTGCGGCTGCTCGAACGAGGCGTGCGGCTGCTCGAACGAGGCGTGCGGCGGGTACGGCTGCTGGTAGGAGTGCGAGGGCGGCTGCTGCGGCTGCCGGCGCGACTGCGGGGACGAGCCGGGACCGCGCATGTGCTCAGGCAGGTCCTGAGGGCGGACCCGCTGGGTCGGGATGTCCCCGTCGGGCACCGGAGCCGTGGGACCGAGCAGGCCGGCCGCGCCGGACCCGTGCGATCCCGCCTGACCCATATGACCCGCCTGACCCGGCCGGCCCGGTCCGCCGTGGTCCGGTCCACTCCGCCCCGGCCGGCCCGCCTGGTCACGGCCCGGGGCCCTGCTGGTGGGGACGTCCTCCTGGCCGAGCAGCCCGGTGGGCAGGTCGTGCGAGGCCGCGGGGTCTGCGGCGGGGACTGCGCGGGCGACGAGGGCGCAGTCGCCTGGCGCAGCTCCTCGGACGTCACCCGGCGGGTCGGCCACGGGTCGGGCTGGTCGGGGTCGAGCAGCGAGGAGTACTCGCCCGGCCGGGCCGCCGGGGGCCACGGCGTGGACGGGGCGGGACCCGCCGGCCGCGAGGACACCGGCGTCGGCACGTCCCCCGGGTCGGCGGGCAGGAGCGAGCCCGTGGCGAAACCCG
>NZ_CDRNDK010000725.1:0-2195 GCF_977012225.1 Planomonospora algeriensis
GACCGATTCGTGATCCGACCCGTCCACCCCCCTCCGCTGAAGGGAACCCCCGCATGAGCACCACCACCGACAGCACCACCGGAAACCCGCTCGTCGTCGTGTCAGCCGAGCTGATCCCCGCCGCCGCCCGCTGGGCCACCGAGGACATGATGATCGTCGCCAGCCAGCTCGACCAGCTGCACGAGTGGCCTTTCCTCAACGCGACCGCACTCAAGATCCTCACCGATCGGCTGGAAGCGGACTACCCCATCAACACCGTGGTCACCGAGGCCATGCGCAACCTCTTCATCGCCCAGGCACAGCTGATCAACCCCGCCCGGGAGATCGGCGCCTTGTTCCGCCGCGTCCACCTTGAGGAGATCCTCCGCCGCGAGGCGCCCCGCCGCGGCGAGCGCAAATGGAACCACGTCTGACCTCCCGCCCCGAGCACCACCACTGAGCACAACCCCGAAGGAGCAGCATCGTGGCCACCGGCACCCGGCGCGGCAGCGGCCCCACCGCGCAACGCGACGTGGTTCTCCTCGGCCCCACCGCACAGGCGACCCTGGCCGTAGCGGCAACCGCCGCGGTCGGCGACGCCATCGACCTGCCCGCGTTCTGGGCGGCCGCCGGCACCGCTGTCGGCGCGTTCTCCTCCGTCGTGGCCGACGCCCGGGGCGGCGCCGGACCCGGAGCGCTGATCTACCGGTTGTCGTGCTGGTGCGGCGGCGGCGGCTGGCTCACCTACGCTCTGGCGGACACGCCGTGGCGGCTCAACACCTGGGCCGCCCTCGGCGTCGGCGCGCTGGCCGCCGCGATCCTCTCCCGCGTCCCCGCCCGTGACGGCGAGCGCATCCGCGCCGCCACCACCAGCGGCGCGCTCGTCCTCGGCTCCAATGCCCGCCTCGCCCAGGCGTGGGAGGCCCGCATCCAGCGAGTCGCCTCCATGCGCGTCCGCATCGAAGACGTGCAGCGGTGGCCCAACGGCGCCGGCTACAGCCTCCTGGTCGATCTGCCGCCCGGTGGCGCGACCCGTGACCGGCTCGCCGCGTCCGAGGCCTCTCTCGCCTCCGACGCCAAGCTCCCCAACGGCTGCGGTGTCGAAGTCGCCAAGGGGCCCAACCGCGGGTCGGCGCGGATGCACGTGTCCACGGTCAACCTGCTTGACCAGACTCTGGACTACCCGGACGACTACGCGCCGCGCTCGATCCTGGAGCCGGTCTACCTCGGCGGATACCGCAACGCCGAACTCACCCGGGTGCCGCTGCGCGAGCTCGCCGGGCTCATCACCGGTCAGCGCGGATCTGGCAAGACCTCCCTGCTGCACGCCCTGACCGCCGGCGTCGGCCTATGCGTCGACACGGTCGTGCTGCACATCGACCTCAACGGCGGCGGCATGTCCCAGCCATGGTTGGACGCGTGGCTGGAAGGCAAGGTCGACCGGCCGCCGCTCGGGTGGGCCGCGTCCAACATCGACGAGGCGCTGCTGCTGAGCCGGGCCGTGCTGGCGATCGTCAAGGACCGCAAGAAGTCCACGCGGAAGGTCAAGCGGGCCGCGAACGCCTCCCTGCTGCCCGTCTCCGCCAGCCTGCCGTACTACCTGGTGATGGTGGACGAGTCGGCGGAGGCGATGAGCCCGGCCAGCCGGGACCCGCGCGTCATCGAGCTGCGCGAGAACCTGGAGGAGATCCAGCGCATCGGCCGCAACGAGGCCGCCAACGTCATCTTCTCCGGCCTGCGCGCCACCAGCGACGTGGTACCGCCGAACGTGAAGAAGCAGGCCGGGTTCCGTGTCGGCATGTTCGTCCAGGACGAGGAGGAGCTGTCGTACCTGTTCGGCTGGAACCGAGGCATCAGCCTGGACGACCTCACCGGCCCCGGCTGCGCGTTCGTCCAGTTCGACCAGGACCGGCCGCGCCCCTTCAAGGCGGCGTTCCTCAAGCCGCTGCAGATCGGCGAGATCAGCCTGATCATCTCCGAGCGACGCGCCGACTTCGACCCGCGCGCCGTCGCGGTGGCCCGCGAGGCCATCGGGGAGGCGTTCGACACCCGGTTCGAGCGGATGCGCGCCGACTTCACCGACGACGGCGACGGCATGCTGCCTCTGCCGGTGCCGAGCGGACCGACCCCGGCCGCGCCGTACCGGATCCGCATGCCCGCCCTGACCGCGGCGCCACCGACTCCGTGGGCGGACCGCCGCGGACGACTCGGCCGCC
>NZ_CDRNDK010000726.1:0-2176 GCF_977012225.1 Planomonospora algeriensis
CTCAGGCGCGGCCGGCGCCCTGCCGCAGCGCGGTGACGGTGGCGAGCGCGGCGCGGGCGGAGGCGGCGTCGTGGACGCGGAAGACCCGGGCACCCTGCCAGGCGGAGACCGCCAGGGTGGCCATGGTCCCCGCGTGCCGCTCGTCGACCGGGAGCCCGCCCAGGGTCTCGCCGACGAAGTCCTTGTTGGAGACCGCGACGAGCACCGGCCAGCCGGTGGCGACCATCTCGTCCAGGCGGCGGCCGACCTCCAGGGAGTGGTAGGTGTTCTTGCCGAAGTCGTGGGCCGGGTCGATGAGGATCGACTCGCGGGCGACCCCGGCGGCGACCGCCCGCTCGGCCAGGTCCACGGTGTAGCCGATCACGTCGGCCACCACGTCGGCGTAGGCGAGGCGGTGCGGGCGGGTGCGCGGGGCGACGCGCCCGGCGTGCGCGCAGACCAGGCCGATGCCGTGTGCGGCGGCGACCTCGGCGAGAGCGGGGTCCACCCCGCCCCAGGTGTCGTTGAGCAGGTCGGCGCCGGCCTCCGCCACGACCTCGCCGACCTCGGCACGCCAGGTGTCGACGCTGACGATCAGATCGGGGTGGCGCTCGCGGACCGCCGCGACCAGGTCGGCCACCCGGCGGATCTCCTCGGCCGGGTCCACCTCGTCTCCGGGGCCCGCCTTGACCCCGCCGATGTCGACGATGTCGGCGCCTCCGGCGACGGCCCGGTCCACCGCCTCCAGGGCGGCGCCGAACCCGTAGGTCCTGCCCCTGTCGAAGAACGAGTCGGGGGTGCGGTTCACCACCGCCATGATCGCGAACTCGCCGGGCCGGAACTCACGGCCGCGCAGACGCAAGGTAGTCATCGGGACCGAGCCTACCGCCCGGTGCCGGAGAGGCCGGCGCTCCCACCTGCGCCGCCTCTGTGGGTTTCTCCGCCGGCCGACGTACCGGCCGACGTGCCGGCGGATGCGCCGGCTGACGTGCCGGCGGATGCGCCGGCTGACGTGCCAGGTGTTCCTAGGCGGCCGACCCACCCTCGGCCACGGTCAGGAACTCCTGCGCGATGGCGGGCAGTCGCCGCCTCGCGTGGACGAGCGCGATCACCCGGCGGACCGAGGGATCGAGCGACCGGACCACCAGTCCGGCCCGGGCGGCCTGCTCGGCCGTCCCGCGGTACCAGAGCAGGGAGGCCGCGCCCGCCCGGACCGGCTCCAGCCGGTCGCCGCGCTCGTCGGTCTCCAGGGCCGCCACAGGGGCGACGCCGTACTTGGCGAACAGGGAGTCGAACTCCCTGCGCCGGAGGCCGCCCGGGGCCGGGAGCACCAGCGGCATGCCGTCGAGCATGCGCACGGGCACCGGATCGGGCAGGTCGAGGCCGGGCGGGGAGATCAGCACGATCTCCTGCCGCTCCAGCGGGTGACTGATCAGGTCGGTGGGGACGGGCAGGTCCGTGAGGCCGAGGTCGGCCCGCTGGTCCCTGATGGCGCTGACCACGCCGTCCCGTCCGTCACAGCGGACGATGTGCACGCGCACCTTGGGGTGCTCCGCGCTGTAGGCGCGGAGGATGCGGCCGGCCACCCCCGGTTCGAGACCGGGTGTGGAGGCGATGCGCAGTTCCGCCGCGGGCGACCGGCCCTGGACGGAGAGCGCCTCGATCTCGTGGACGGCGTCGAGCGCCTCCCGGGCCAGCTTGACCACCCGGCGCCCCTGCGCCGTGACGATCACGCCGCGCCCGGAGCGGGCGAACAACGTCATCCCGAGCTCGCGTTCCAGATCTCTGATCGCACGGGAAAGCGCAGGTTGTGCGATGTACAGCGACCTGGCCGCATCGGTCATGGTGCGGTGCTCCGCCGTCGCGACCACGTAGCGGAGCTGCTGCAGATTCATGGCTTCGAAGCTAGGACACGGCGACCGGCCCGGTCCTGCACATCGCGGAGATCACCTCAGATGATTTCGGACGGTAGCCGAATACGGTCACATCCGTGACGAATGATAAATCAGTATGCTTACGCCCCAAATTCGACAAGGTGCCGGATCGGCTCGCTCGAGCGGACGCCCGGTGCACGGGGAGACACGGGGAGACAGAGTGACAGCCAGCGGGCAGTACCCTCCGCCGCCACCGCCTCAGGGGCGTCCGCATCCCGCCCCGCCCCCGCCCGGCCACCCTCCGCAGGGACGGCCGTATCCGG
>NZ_CDRNDK010000727.1:0-2147 GCF_977012225.1 Planomonospora algeriensis
GCCCGGCAGCCCGCACGCCGAGATCGCCGGCTACGCCGCCGCCCTCGGCGCCCGGTTCCGCGTCCTGACCCACCGGCCGCTCACCCTGCGGCAGCGCCGGGCCGCGGAGCGGATCTGCGACGCCTACGAGGACATCTGGGCGCGCCACCAGGGCGCGTGAGATCCGGCGGCGAACCGGCCGCCCCCGACCTGCTCCGCAGGAGCCTCGTTTCCTCCCCGGCCTGAAGGCCGGGGTATCCGCGAAGGAGAGACCCGATGACGACCCCCGACCCGAACGGCCCCGTGGCGCGGCTGCTGCGCTACGCCAACGAGGTCCACGCGCTGGCGGGCCGGTGCGGCAGGAAGGACCTGGCGGAGGTGCTGGCCGCCTGCGCCGCCCGCTGGAAGGACGAGTGCACCGACATCGTGGTCGCCGGAGCGCAGAAGCGGGGCAAGAGCCGCCTGCTCAACACGCTCGTCGGCCACCCCGACCTGGTCCCGGTCGACGCCGACGTCGCCACCAACTGCTTCCTGTCCCTGCGGCGCGGCCCCAAGCTCACCGCCGTCGTGCACCGCAGCACCGACGCCGGGCCCGTCCAGCTCCCGATCACCGTCGAGTCGATCCCCGACTACGCCTCGATGCGCGGTGACGCCGGCAAGCGGCGCGACGTCGTCAGCGTGGACATCACCCTGGACAACCCGCTCCTGGACGGCCTGCGGCTGCTCGACACCCCCGGCGTGGACAGCCTCACCGTGGGGCACCGCCAGGTGACGGTGGCCATGCTCCAGCGGGCCGACGCGCTGCTGTTCACGCTCAGTGCCCAGGACCAGCCGGTGCTCCGGCACGAGCTGGAGTTCCTCGCCGAGGCCGCCGAGCGGGTCCAGGCGATCGCGTTCGTGCTGACCAAGGTGGAGGACTCCGCCAACTGGCGGACCCTGATGGAGGAGAACCAGGCCCGGCTGAAGACCTTCGTCAACGAGGCCGTGGCGGAGAACCCGGCGCGGGCGGTGACCCTCACCCCGCTGCTGTCGGCCCCCTGGATCCCGGTGAGCTCCAAGCTCGCCGAGGCCGCCGAGGCCAAGCGCAGGGAGGGCCGCCTGGAGCGGGCCGACGCGCTGCGGGCGCGCAGCGGCATGGACGCGCTCGAGCGGCACCTGCGGGCCTTCGCCGAGGGCAGGGAGTCGGCGCGGGGCGCCACCGTGGTGGCCGCCGCGCTGTCGGTGCTGGGCTCGCTGTCGGCCACCGCGCAGGACGACGTCGCCGCGGGCTCGGACGACGAGGGCGACGTGGCCGCCCGGCTAGCCCAGGTCGAGGCCGACCTGGAGGGCCTCACCGGGCTGGCGGCCGCCGACGGGCGGGCGCGGTGGCCAACACCTTCCTCGGCCGCGAGGTGGCGGGGATCGTGGCGGCCCGGGTGGCCGAGATCCGCCAGCCGTACGAGAACGCGATCGCCACGCTGAAGAAGCAGGAGCAGGTCGACCGGTACATGGCGGAGCTGCCGATGAGCGTGCAGCGCTCGCTGGAGGCGGCCTGGTCGCAGATCGTCTACGACGTGGAGAGCCTGGCCCGCCGGACGCTCGACGCCTTCGCCCGCGACCTCGGCCTGGACCCCGTCGAGTTCGCCGCCGACCCGAGCGCCATGCCCAACCTCTCGCAGGTCCAGGTCAGGAAGGACGCCTCGGCGGACGCCCCGGGCGAGGTGGACATGGTCCGGGACGTGCTGCCGTCGGCCTCGATCGGGCTCTCCCTGGGCGGCTTCGCCGCGTCCCTGCTCGGGCCGGTCGGCTTCCTGCTGGTCGCCCCGGCCATCGGGGCGGCCATCTTCATGGGGCGGCGCTCGATGGAGAAGGTGCAGCGCAACCAGGCGGCGATCCGGGGGGCGCTGCGCGACCAGTTCGCGGCGGTCTCCCGGGAGATGACGCTCGACCTGGAGCGCATGGTGGCGACCTGGCGGGTCGGCGTCGAGCAGGCCGCCGACGAGAGCCTGCTGAAGCGGCGCAAGGAGCTGGAGGGCAGGCGCGCCGAGCTGAAGGCCGCCTCCGCCCGCTCGGCCGCCGACCGCCGCAAGGCGCGGGAGTCCGGCCAGGACCGGATCGCCGCGATCGAGACCCTCACCAGGCGCGGCCAGGAGCTGCGCCGGGAGCTCGTCGACCGCGGTCGCCGCGCT
>NZ_CDRNDK010000728.1:0-2146 GCF_977012225.1 Planomonospora algeriensis
CCGCCGGTGAGGCCGGCGGGGCCGCGGGAGGACGCCCGTCCGCGCGATCGACGGCCGGGGACGTCGGCCCGGTCAGCCGGCGAGGGCCTTGACCAGGTCGTCGAGGACGACCTGGGCGGCGAGCGGGGCGCCGCGGGTGCTCCAGACGGAGCCGTCGACGGACACGACGTGGTCGGCCTTGACGGCCTTCAGCTCCTTGAACGCGGGGGTCTCCTTCACCTCGGTGAGGGCCTTCTCGCCGTCGGAGGTGAGGGTGGACAGGAACAGCCAGTCGCCGTCGATGTCGGACAGGGCCTCCAGGCTCAGCGGCATGGAGTGGGCGGTGCCGTCCTTGTCCTGCGCCTTGGGCCGGGTGAGGCCGAGGTCGGTGGCGACGAAACTGGCGAACTGCCGCTTCTCCATCCAGCTGGGCCCCTGCGGGTTCCACCGGACGATGCTCACCTCGGCGGGCTTGACCTCGGCCTTCGCCTCGGCGACCTTGGCGTCGTAGTCGGCGAGGACCTTCTTGGCCGCGTCGAGCCTGTTCAGGGTGTTGCCGATGCCCATGAACGACAGCTTCCAGTCGTCGGTGGGGGCCATCGTGACCACCGTCGCAGGGGTGATCTTGCGGAGCTGGTCGAGCATCTGCTGGTCCTGCATGTCCCCGGCGAGGATCAGGTCGGGCTGGACCTCGACGACCTTGTCGATCACCGGCTGGAGCAGATTGCCGACGACGGGGATGCCCTGCACCTTGTCGGCGAGGTACGCCGGGGGCTTGTCGATGCCCTGGCCGTTGGTGATGCCGACCGGGGTGACGCCGAGGGCGAGGGCGGCGTCGAGGTCCTCCTGGGTGAGGGTGACCACGCGCTTCGGCTCCGCGGGGACCTTGATCAGGGTGCCGGTGGCGTCCTTCACCTCGCGGGTGGCGGAGCCGGCGGCCGGGGCGGCGGAGGACGAGGCGGCGGGCGCCGCGGACGTGTCCGTGGACGCGTTCTCGGACGGCGTGCCGCACGCCGCGACGGTCAGGGCGGCGAGAGCGGCGGCGAACAGGCCGCCGACCCTGCGGAGGGGGGACATGCGAACTCCAGACCAAGTTAGGTAAGTCTTTCCTACTTTAGGTTAGCCTTACCTTATGTTTACGCAACCCCGGGGTGCCCTCCCGGTGTTCACCCTGTGCCTGACGGCCTTACTCGGACTCGCCGCGGCCTCCGTGCTGACCGGCGCCGGCAGGGTCGCGCCGGGACAGGTCGTCGACTATCTGATGGGCGCCGCGGCGACCACCACCTGGAGATGGTCGTCACGACGCTCCGGCTGCCCCGCACGCTGGCCGCCCTCGTCGTGGGCGCCGCCCTCGGCGTCTCCGGCATGCTGCTGCAGGCGGTCACCCGCAACCCGCTCGCCGAGACCGGCCTGCTCGGGGTGAACTCGGGCGCCGCCCTCGGCGTGGTCGTCGGGATCGTCTACGCGGGCGCGCAGACCGGCGGGGCCTACCTCGTCTGGGCGCTCGGCGGCGCGCTGCTGGCCACCGGGGTCGTGCTGCTGATCGGCTCCCGCTTCTCCCCGCTCAAACTGGTCCTGGCGGGCGCGGCGCTGTCGGCCACGCTCACCGGGATCACCTCGGCCATGCTGGTCGCCGACCCCGTCACCTTCGACCAGTACCGGTTCTGGGTGCTCGGCTCGCTCGCGGGCGTCCCGCTGGAGCGGGTCCTGTCGGTCTCCCCGGCGATCCTGGCCGGGCTCGTCATGGCCGCGCTGGCCGCCCGGCCGCTGGCCGCGCTCTCCCTCGGCGACGACATGGCCGTGGCCCTCGGCCACCGGCCGGGCCGTACCCGGGTCGCGGTGACCGTGGCGGTGACGCTGCTCAGCGCCGCCGCGGTCGCGGTGGCCGGGCCGATCGGCTTCCTCGGCCTGCTGGCCGGCTACCTGGCCAGGACCCTGCTCGGCGGCCGGGTCGGCCCGCAGATCGTGCTGTCGGGCCTGGCCGGCGCCCTGGTGCTGCTCGGCGCGGACGTGCTCGCCCGGGTGGTCATGCGGCCGTACGAGGCGCCGGTCGCCCTGCTGATCGCCGTCCTCGGCGGACCCGTGCTGATCGTGGTGGCGCGCTCCCGCGCGGTCGCAGCCGGGGCGGGAGACCTGATCGCGGGCGGGGCCCCGCGCCGGGGCGCGC
>NZ_CDRNDK010000729.1:0-2145 GCF_977012225.1 Planomonospora algeriensis
CCGGTCGCCGGCGCGACGGGAGGCGTGGGACGGCCTGGGGCCGGGGGCGGGGAGGTGGGCTGGCTGGAGAGGCTGGCCCGCGCCTGCTGGCGGCCGTGGGCGGGGCCGGTGTGCTCGCCGTGGTGGCGGCCGGGCTGATCGTCCTGATGCCCGGCGACGACTCCGCCCCCGCGCAGGGCCGTACCTCCTCCGCCGCGGTCTCCGCCCCCGCCGACGGCGGGCAGAGCCGCAGGACCGGTGAGGTCCCCGAGGGGTTCAAGCGATTGAGCGCGGGCGGGATCGCCGGCGCCGTACCGGAGAACTGGACGGTGAAGGAGCGCGACGACGGCGCCGTCGTCTTCTCCGGGCCGAAGAGCGGCGCGCAGAGCATCGTCGTCACCCAGGTGCCCGTGGCCGACCCGGTGGCCGCGCTCGGCAAGGTCGACAGGTCCGGGCTGGACGAGTACATCGAGGTCGGCGTGACGCCGGTCTCCTACGACGGCTGGAAGGCCGCCGACTGGGAGTACACCTACGTCCTGCCGGACGGCATCGTGCCGATGCACGGGCGGACCCGGTACGTCGTGGTCGGCGCCGACAGCGCCTACCAGATCGCGATCGTCGTCAAGGACATCGACTGGGAGAAGAGCGCGAGGATGATCGACACCTTCTTCGCCACCTTCGACCCGGGGGTCTGAGACCGCGCTGGAGCCCCGGCGGTCCGGATGTCCCGGGCCCCGCCGGGGCGCGGGACATCCGCTGGGGGATCATCACGGGTGATGACAGACTTCGCTCGTGACGACAATCCCCTTGAGTCCTGACATCTCCCCTCCGGGCCCGGAGCGGGTCGCCGCCGTCCAGCGGCGGACGCTGGGCGTCCTGACCGCGGCGCAGATCACCAGCGGCATGGGCGTCGCCGTGAGTTTCACCCTCAGCTCGGTACTGGTCGCCAGGCTCTCCGGCTCGGAGGCGCTCGGCGGGCTGGCGGGCACCGCGGGCGTGCTCGGCGCCGCGCTGCTCGCCCTGCCCACCGCCAGGGCCTCGGGCCGCGGCGGGCGGCGGAGGGGGCTGACCCTGGCCTACGGCTGCGCGGCGCTCGGCTGCCTGATCTCCGTGATCGCCGTCGCCGTCGGGTCGTGGCCCCTGCTCCTGGCCGGGCTGGTGCTGTTCGGCGGCGGCAGCGCGGGCAACCTGGCCTCGCGCTACTCGGCCACGGACCTGTCCCCCGCCGGGCACTCCGCCCGGCACCTGTCCTGGGTGGTCTGGGCGGCCACCGTGGGCTCGGTCGCCGGACCCAACCTCGCCGAACCGGCCGACCAGCTCGGCCAGCGGCTCGGCCTCGCCCCGGGCGCCGGCCCGTTCGTGCTCGCCCTGCTGGGCTTCGTGCTCGCCCTGGGCATCCTCACCGCGGGACTCCGCCCGGATCCGCTGGTCCTGGCGCGCTCGCTCGCCGCGGCCGCGCCGGACACCGCACCCGTCACCGCGCCCTCCCCGCCCGCCACCGCGTCCCCTTCACCCGCCACCGCGTCCCCTTCACCCGCCGCGGAGACGGCGGCGGCCGTGAAGCCGACGGGCACCCTGCGCACCGCCTGGCGGACGCTGCTCGGCTCCCCGGCGGCGCTGCGGGCGCTGACCGCGATCGCGGTCAGCCACACCGCCATGGTCTCGATCATGTCCATGACCCCGGTCCACCTCGACCACCACGGGGCCTCCGTCTCGGTCATCGGCCTGGTGATCAGCCTGCACATCGCGGGCATGTACGTGCTCTCCCCCCTGGTCGGCTGGCTCGCCGACCGGATCGGCCGGGTCCGGGTGCTCGTGCTGGGCACGGCCCTGCTGCTCACCGCGGCCGTCCTGGCCGGTACGGCGGGCGAGCACGACGTCCCCCAGGTGACCGCCGGGCTGGTCCTGCTCGGAGTCGGCTGGTCCTGCGGCCTGGTCTCCGGGTCGGCGATGCTCACCGAAGCCGTCCCGCTGGAACGGCGCCCCGCCGTGCAGGGACTGTCCGACCTGGTGATGAACGTCTGCGGCGCGGCCGGCACGGTCGTCGCCGGAGTGATCGTGCAGACCCTGTCCTACGGCGTGCTCGGCACGGCCGTGGCGGTCCTGGTCACCGCCACCGGCGCCTGGCTGGCGCTCGCCCGCCGCTGAACGGCGCCGCCGCGCCGG
>NZ_CDRNDK010000730.1:0-2140 GCF_977012225.1 Planomonospora algeriensis
CCGCTCCTCGGCCGCCACCCGCTCGGGATCGACGCCCTCGACCTCACGCCAGGGCGCCTCCACCCGCCGGTGCACCAGCTGGACGGGGTCACCGGTCGCCCGTTGCCGGAAGGAGACGCGCAGGTTGGGGTGACGGGCCAGCAGCCGGGCGGCGGACTCGGCGAGCCTGTCCGCGTCGAGGGGGCCCTCCAGATCGAGGGTGAGCTGGGCGGTGTAGACGTCGGGGGCGGCCTCGTCGAACAGGGCGTGGAAGTACAGGCCCTGCTGCAGCGGCGAGAGCGGCAGGATGTCCTGAAGCTGGCCGCCCGGGGCGGGCGGGGCCGGGGTCACCGGGCCGGCACCCCGCACTCCGGTGCCCCGCACTCCGGTGTGCTGCGCTCCGGTGCCCGTCTGGCGGGTGCCGTTCATCGGTCCGGTGCCGGTCATCGGGCGCTCCACTCCGCGTCGAGTTCCGCTGCGAACGCGTCGATCTCCTCCTGGCTGATGGGCACCAGCAGGTCCGACGGGGTGAGGCCGCCGCCGGTGTGCCGGGACAGCCCGGTGAGGGCGGCGAACCACGTCTCCGCCAGCTCCCGGACCTGCTCCTCGCGGTACAGGCGGGCCGCCCACGACCAGGTCGCCCGCAGGCGCGGTCCACCGGGCGCGTCCAGGGTCAGGGCGTTGACCTCCAGGGCGTGCGGGAGCGCCAGGCCCGGCGAATGGCCGGCGCCCGCCGCCTCGGTCTCGGGCGCCGGGGACCAGTCGGTCCCGGTGGCGGCCTCCGTCCTGCCGAGGTAGTTGAAGGCCAGCTCGGGCACCGGGCGGGCGGCCAGCTCGGCGGCGGTCCCGGGGTTGAGGTGGCGGAGCAGGCCGTACCCGAGGCCGTTGCCGGGGATCGCCCGGAGCTGCTCCTTGACCCGTTTGATCGCCCGGGCGGCGGTGGCGCCGTGCAGGTCGGTCCAGTCCGCCGGTCCGGGGTCGAGCCGGACCGGATAGACGGTCGTGAACCAGCCGGTGGTCCGTGACAGGTCCGCCTCACCGGTGATCTCCTCGCGGCCGTGGCCCTCCAGGTCGAGCAGGACCGACTCCCGTCCGGTGCAGCGGGCCACGGCGAGGGCGAGCCCGGCGAGCAGCACGTCGCCGACCCGGCCGTGGAAGGCCGCCGGGATCCGGGTCAGCAGCGGCTCGGTGACCTCCGGGGGCAGCTCGAGGGTGAGGTGGCGCTGGGTGCCGAAGGTGTCCCGGACGGGGTCGAGCCCCCGGGAACCGTTCCGGGCGGGGTCGTCCGGCCGCGGGGAGCCAGGCGGGGTCCCAGTCGGGCCGGGCCGTCCGGGACCGTCGCTCGCGGAACCGGACGGCGGGGCGTCCCCGCCCAGGGTCCGGAGCCAGAAGTCCAGCTCCCCCGCCCTGATCTCCGCCTCGGCGCGCAGCCGCCGCGCCCAGGTACGGAACGAGAACGGCACCGGCGGCGGCTCCGGACGCTCCCCCCGGCTCGCGGCCTCCCAGGCGGCGAACAGGTCCGGCAGCAGGATCCGCCAGGAGACGGCGTCCACCGACAGGTGGTGGATCGTCACCACCAACCGGCCCGGCGCCTCCGGTCCGGCGTCCAGCCACGCCACCCGGACCATCCGCCCGGCGGCGGGGTCCAACTCCGCCCGCGAGCGCGCCGCCTCCTCGGCGACCGCCCTCGCCCAGGCGTCCCGTCCCTCGGGTCCGTCCTCCGGAGAGCCACCGAGCCCGTCCGGCGGGACGTCGATCACCACCCGCCGGACGCACTCGCCCGCCTGGACCGCACCCGGAGGCAGGACCTCCAGCGTCGGCGGACCCCCCGGCTCCGGATCCGCGCCGTCCAGCCATCGTCCGCCGTCCGGGCAGGTCAGCCGGAGCGTGTCGTGCCGGTCCAGTACGGCCTGCAGCCCCGCGGTCAGCGCCTCCTCCCCAAGCGCGGGCGGGACCCGCAGCACCACCGTCTGGCTGAACCCGCCGGTCGGGCCGGGAAGCTCCCGCAGCCAGTGCATGATCGGGGTCGGCTCCACCGGACCCACCCCCGCGCCCTCCACCTCACCCGCGACCGGCCCGGACTCCTCAACCGCCACCAACGCCAGCGCCCGCACGCTCTGATGCCGGAACACCTCCCGCGGCGAGAACACCACCCCCGCCT
>NZ_CDRNDK010000731.1:0-2137 GCF_977012225.1 Planomonospora algeriensis
CCGCCAGCGCCGTACGGCCAGCCCGTCCACCGCCACCGTGCCGCCGGAGGGCCGGAGCATCAGCGCCAGCACCCGGGCCAGCGTCGACTTGCCGCAACCGCTGGGACCGGCCAGGCCGGTCACCCGGCCGGGCTCGACGGTGAGCGAGACGCCGTCCAGCACGACCTGCCGGCCGTACCGGACGGTGACGTCACGGGCCTCAAGCACGGCGGCTCTCCGGGGCGCGGCGGGCGGTGGCAGGGATCTCATGCACGGTCGTCCTCCGGGGAAGGCGGCGGGCGGCGGCACGGCTCTCACGCACGGTCGTCCTCCAGGGGGTGGTGGCAGGCGACGCCGTCCGCCATGGGCGGCGGCGCCGCGCAGGCTCGGCTCGCCGACGGGCAGCGCGGCGCGAAGGCGCAGCCGTCCGGCAGGCGGGTCAGCTCGGGCGGCATGCCGGGGATCGCGGTGAACGCCCGGTCGGGCCGGGCGTTCACCAGCCCCGTGGCGTAGGGGTGGCGCGGCCGGTCCAGCATCCGCCCGGCGGGGCCGGTCTCGACCAGGCGGCCGGCGTACATCACGGCGACGTCGTCGGCGACCCGCTCGGCCGCCCGCAGGTCATGGGTGATCAACAGGACGGCCCGGCCCTCGTCGCACAACCCGCGCAGCGCCGCCATCGCCCGGTCGACCAGCGGCCGGTCCAGCCCGCCGGTCGGCTCGTCGGCCAGGATCAGCCACGGGTCCCCGGCCAGCGCCATCGCGTTGGCCACCCGCTGGGCCATGCCGCCGGACAACTCGTGCGGATAGCGGTCGAGGTCGGCGGGGTGCAGGCCCTGCCGCAGCGCGAGCTCGTCGGCGCGTTCCCGCGGCCGCGGTGCCCGAGCTCCCGCAGCGCCTCCTCCAGCTGCGCCCGCGCGGTCCGCACCGGGGTCAGGTGGGTGGCCGGGCTCTGCGGGATCAATCCGACCGCCCGTCCGCGCACCCGCCGGGCCAGTACGGCCTCCGGAGCGCCGAGCAGCTCCAGCGACCCGCCCGCGTGCTCCAGCCGCGCCGTCCCGGCGACCTCGGCGTTGCCGGGGAGCAGCCCGAGCAGCGCGTGGGCGAGCACCGACTTGCCGCAGCCAGACTCGCCCACCAGCGCCAGGCACCGCCCGGGACGCACCTCGAAGGAGGCGCCGGTGACCGCCCGCACGGTGGCGCCGGGAAGCCGGAAGGAGACGGTCAGCTCCTCCACCCTGAGCCGGTTCCCCCCGGCCGCGGCGGGGCCGCCCGCCGGTGGACCCTCCTCCGTCGGGAGGGCCGGGAGCGCGGAGGGCCCGCCCGGCGGGAAGTCCTCGTCTGTGGAGACGCTCGTGCTCACAGCGACAGCTCCGATCGCAGCCGGGGGGTGAGCCGGTCGCGCCAGTGCTGGGCGAGCACGCCCAGCGCCAGCGTCGGCACCAGGATGAACAGGCCGGGCACCAGGCTGGACCACCAGTCCCCGGCGAGCAGGGACCGCTGGCCGTCGTTGATCATGTTGCCCAGCGAGGCCAGGTGCGGGGGGAGGCCGAGCCCGAGGAAGCTCAGCGCGGTCTCGTGCCAGACGGCGTGCGGGACCATCAGCACCGCGGCCAGCAGCAGATGCGGTGCCAGGTGGGGCAGCAGATGGCGGCGGACCACCCGGGACCGGCTCGCGCCGCCGGAGATCGCCGCCTCCACGAAGGGCCGCGAGCGCAGGGAGAGCACCTCCGAGCGGACGATCCGGGCCGCCGTCGTCCAGTGCGTGACGCCCACCGAGGCGACCACCGCGACCGGGCTCGGGGCGAACAGGGCCACGATGAAGATGCCGAGCAGCAGGTGCGGCACCGAGGTGAAGCCGTCGACGAGCCGCATCAGCAGGCGGTCGGGCATGCCGCCGAGGCTGCCCGCGACCAGCCCCACGAGGCCGCCGATCACCATGCTCGCCAGCGCGGCCACCAGGCCGACCAGGAACGACACGCGCAGGCCGTAGACCGAGCGGAGCAGTACGTCCCGGCCGACCTGGTCGGTGCCGAGCGGGTGCGCGAGGGAGGGCGGCAGCCCCGCCGAGCGCAGGTCCACCAGCTGCTGGTCGAGCTGGGCCAGCGGCGGGACGAGCAGTACGGCCAGGCCGAGGACCGCGAGGGCGGCCGCGGCCGCG
>NZ_CDRNDK010000732.1:0-2136 GCF_977012225.1 Planomonospora algeriensis
CTACCGCTGCGGTTGAACCGCGTGCCTCCCCCCGTCCCCGGCGCACCGCCGGGACCGTCCGTACCAGCGGCCCCGGCGGCCGTCGCCCGTCGGGGCGGGGGAGGCGCGCTGCTGTAGTCTTGCGCCGTGCAGAGCGGAGAAGGGGCGCGCGGCAGCCGCGCGGACCAGGCGGACCAGCGGCGGGCGGAACTGCTCGAAGCCGCCCGGCGGGTCGTGCTGGAGCGGGGGCTGGCCGGCACCCGCGTCGCCGACATCGCCAGGGCGACGAACGTGAGCGGCGGGCTGATCCATTATCACTTCGCCACCAAGGACGATCTCATCACCGAGATGCTCCGCAGCACGACCGAATCGGAGATCCATCGGCTCAGAGAGATCGTCGACGGCCCGGGGACGGCGGTGCAGCGGCTGGACAGCGTCCTGCGCCTGTGCATCCCCGCCACCCGGGACGACCAGGGCTGGATCCTCTGGCTCGACGCCTGGGCGGTCGGGGTGCGCGAGGAGCACGTCCGGACCATCCTGCTGGAGTTCGAGGGCGCCTGGATCGAGATCCTCCGCGAGGTGATCACGCAGGGCGTGACGCTGGGCGAGTTCGCGTGCGACGACCCGCAGGGCGCGGCCGAGCGCCTCGACGGCATGCTCGACGGCCTGGCCATCCGCTACACCCTGGACGCCGGCAACATGTCCAGGAGCCGGTTGCTGCACCACGCCCGCGTCGCCGCCGCCCGAGAGGTGGGCCTGGACCCCTCGATCTTCCCCGCCTCCTGAGCGGGTCCGGGAGACGCGTCGGAGACTCCCCCTCGGGGGGAGCCCGCCGGAGGGCGCGGACCCACGGTGGCGGGACCCGGCCGGACGCCGCGCTCAGGCGGGCATGGCCGCCAGGAGGTAGGCCAGCCGGGCCGCGGCGGCCTCGATGTCGTCGGCGCAGCCGAGCCGGTAGCCCCACGAGGTGATGAAGCCGCCGTCCGGCGAGCAGGTGACGGTCTCCGCCAGGGTCTCGCTGAACCGGTTGCGGACGCGGACATAGGCGGGATCTCCGAGAGACACGCCCGACAGGGACAGGTCGGCGTGCGAACGGGTCGCCGCGGCGAACCTCTCCAGACAGGACAGCGTGTCAAGCATCGTGCCTCACCTCCGTCTCGACGAGGATTGCACGATCTTCGGAACTTAATCAAGCAATTGCCGCGATCATTCCGCCGATTGCCGGGTGAGATCCTCCAGGACCCGGACGATCACCGCCCGCGCCTCCTCGCGGAAGGCCGCCACCTCGCAGAACTCCTCGAAGGTCCGCTCGTAGAAGGTGACGTCCTCCGAGTCGCGCAGGACCAGGTTCCTGGTGCGGGTGGGCACCGCGACCTGCTCCCGGTCGTAGATCCAGAAACCGTTGAGCAGGGCGGACGGCAGGGGCGCCTCGAAGGGGACCACGCCGAACTCCACGTTCGGCAGCGCGGTCACGGCGAGCAGCCGGTCGAGCTGGCCGCACATCACGTCCAGCGGCGCCAGCCGGTAGCGCAGCACCGCCTCGGGCACGATGAACCGGAACCGCTTGCGCTGGTCGTAGAGGATCTCCTGGCGCTGCATGCGGACCCGGATGGCCGCGTCGATCTCGTCGGGGGCGTTGTAGAGGCGCTTGAGCCGGGTGAAGACGCTTCGGGCGTACTCGGTGGTCTGCAGCAGGCCGATGACCAGGCCCGGCTCGAACACCCGCAGCAGCGTGGTCCGCGCCTCCAGGTCGCGGATGTCCTCCTGGAGCGCGGCCAGGCCGCTGCGGTGCCGCTGCCGCCAGGAGTCCTGGCGCTCCAGCAGCCAGGTCAGCTCCTCGACGAGCTCCTCGACCACCTCGGGGGCGGCCCCCACGGCCCGCCCCCACGCGCCGATGTCGTCGGCGGTGGCGGTCTGGCGGGCGTTCTCGATCCGGGAGACCTTGGAGGCCTGCCAGCCCAGCCGCTCGGCGAGTTCCTTGCCCGACAGGCGGGAGGCCTCCCGCAACCGCCTGAGCCGCCCGCCCATCTCGATGCGGGCCTGCTGGAACTCGCTCATCATGGGGCCTCCTTCGTGGATACCCCGGCCTTCAGGCCGGGAAGGAAACGAAGCTCCCGCGTAGCGGGGCAGGGAAAGGCGAATCGCCGCCAGGGCGAT
>NZ_CDRNDK010000733.1:0-2123 GCF_977012225.1 Planomonospora algeriensis
AGGCGCGGGAGGCGGACGGCCGGTCCGGGCGCGGGTCCGGGCTCGCGCGCGGGCTCTTCCGGGAGGTCTCGTGAGGGCTCCCGCGGGGGCACCGTCCTGATCGAGAACGCTTACATCGCCCCGGTGACCGGTGCGGAGATCCCCCGGGGGCACATCAGGATCGACGGCGACCGGATCACGGCCCTGGGTCCCGGTCCGGCCCCGGCGATGAGCGTCGCCCAAGGGGTGGAGTGGATCGACGGGACCGGCTGCCTGGCCACTCCGGGCCTGGTCAACACCCATCACCACCTCTACCAGTGGGCCAGCCAGGGGCTCGCCCAGGACGCCACGCTCTTCGAGTGGCTGGTGGCGCTCTACCCCGTCTGGGCGGCGATGGACGCCGAGGTCGTGCACGGCGCGGCGGGCGCCGGCCTGGGCTTCCTCGCCCTGTCCGGCTGCACCACCTCCTCCGACCACCATTACGTCTTCCCGAAGGGGCGCGGCGACCTGCTCGCCGCGGAGATCGAGGCGGCCCGCCGGGTGGGCGTGCGCTTCCACCCCGCGCGCGGCTCGATGGACCGGGGCCGCTCGGCGGGCGGCCTGCCGCCGGACAGCGTGGTCGAGCGGATCGACGACATCCTCGCCGCCACGGCCGAGGCGATCGACGCCCACCACGACCCGTCCTTCTCCTCGAAGCTGCGCATCGCGGTCGCGCCCTGCTCGCCGTTCTCCGTCAGCGCCGACCTGATGACCGAGGCCGCCGCGCTGGCCCGGGACAAGGGAGTGCGCCTGCACACCCACCTCGCCGAGACGCTGGACGAGGAGGAGCACTGCCGGGCGCAGCTGGGACTGCGCCCGGTCGGCTACATGGAGAAGCTCGGCTGGCTCGGCCCGGACGTGTGGTTCGCCCACGCGGTGCACCTCAGCGACGCCGACATCGACGTCTTCGCGCAGACCGGCACCGGCTCGGCGCACTGCCCCAGCTCCAACGGCCGCCTCGGCGCGGGCATCGCCCGGGTGGCGGACATGCTCCGGCGCGGCGCCGTCGTCGGCCTCGGCGTGGACGGCAGCGCCTCCGCCGAGCTGACCTCGATGTCGGGCGAGATGCGCCAGGCCCTGCTCCTGCAGCGGGCGCGGTACGGCCCCGCCGCGCTGACCGCCCGCCAGGCCCTGGAGATCGCCACCCTCGGCGGTGCGCGCAACCTCGGACGCGAGGCCGAGATCGGCTCGCTGGAGCCGGGCAAGCTCGCCGACGTCGCGCTCTGGCGGACGGACACCCCCTTCGCCTCGGCCGTGACCGACCCGGTCGCCGCCCTCGTCCTCGGCGCCCGGCAGCCGCCGCTGGCCCGCCTGCTGGTGGGCGGGGAGACGGTCGTGGCGGACGACGAGCTGCGCACCGTCGCCCAGGACGAACTCGGCCGGGCGGGAGCCGCCGCCCACCGCCGTCTCATGCGCCTGGCGGGGGAGCAGGGTCTCACAACCGCCGGGGAGGTCGGACCCGTGCCGGGGCAAATGTGATGATGGTGCTCCACATCGCCGGATCCGGGCGTGCGGCCCTGCCCGCTCGCACCGGGCAGGGCCGTACGCCCTGCGATTCTCCACCAGGGAGCAAGGTTGTCTGAGCCGTCGGGGCACATCGTCATCGCCCCGGACAAGTTCAAGGGATCGCTGACCGGAGCCGAGGTCGCCGCCCGCGTCGCGGCGGGCCTGCGCCGGTCCGACCCGGAGGTCGCCGTGATCGCGCTGCCGGTGGCCGACGGCGGCGACGGGACCGTCGACGCCGTCGTGGCCTGCGGGTTCGAGCGCGTGGAGGTCCAGGTGACCGGGCCGGTCGGCGAACCGGTCCGCGCCGCCTACGCCTGGCACCCGTCCGGAACGCCGGAGGGGTCCGGTCCCTCCGGTCCCTCCGGCGCGTCCGGTCCGGCCGGTCCGGGGGTGCCGACGGCGGTGATCGAGCTGGCCGAGGCCTCCGGACTCCGGCGCCTGCCGCCCGCCGACGCGTCCTCCGAGAGTCCCGCCGAGACGCCCGCCGGTGCGTCCTCCGGGACACCTGCCGGGACTCCCGGGGGCGCGCCCGCCGAGAGTCCCGCCGAGGAGGCGCCGACCGGAGCGCCCGGGCAGCCGGGCCCGGCCGCGCACGGCGG
>NZ_CDRNDK010000734.1:0-2102 GCF_977012225.1 Planomonospora algeriensis
CGGGAGGCGGGTCAGACCCGGGCGGGGACGCTGCTCCTCACCCAGTCCACGATCTCCTCCGTGGTCGCCCCCGGCGTGAAGATCCGGGCGACGCCCATCCTCTCCAGTTCGGGCATGTCGTCCTCCGGGATGATCCCGCCGCCGAACACCACGATGTCGCCCGCGTCGTTCTCCTTGAGCAGCTCGATCACCTTGGCGAAGAGGGTCATGTGGGCCCCCGACAGGATCGACAGGCCGACCGCGGCGGCGTCCTCCTGTACGGCGGTGCGCACGATCTGCTCGGGCGTCTGGTGCAGGCCGGTGTAGACGACCTCCATCCCGGCGTCCCGCAGCGCCCTGGCCACGATCTTCACGCCCCGGTCGTGGCCGTCCAGCCCCGGTTTGGCGATGACCACGCGGATCCTCGGCTCGGCATCCATGACAGACCTCCTCGTCTGCGTCCCGCCCACTCGTGGGCGGCGGCTGTCCGCAGCGTAACCGGCCCGGCGGGACCGGACTCCCGCGGGAACGGAACCTCCCCGGACGCGGGACGCCTGAGGCGTGGGCCCTCTCACGGGGCGGAACCGCGTCTCGCAGTTGATCGTTAACTGACAGAATGCTTTCCCCTCATATCCATACAAAAGGACGGCTAATTCACATGAGGCGATCGATCGCCCTGACGGCCGCGGTGCTGGCCGCACCGGCACTGGCCACCGCCACCGCCGCCACCGCACACGCCGCCCCCGCCGCCACCTCCGCCACCGCCTCGGCCCCCGCTCCGGCGGACGCGCTCAAGCGGCAGTTCCAGACCGGCCGCGGTGTCCGGGTCAGCCAGACCGCGCGCATGTCCTCCGACGGGACGACCCTGCTGAAGGCCAAGCTCAACGGCAAGGTGCAGTTCGGGCCCACCGGCCCGGCCGCCTACGACCTCGCCATGCGGATGACCTCCGGTGTGAAGAGCGGCGGGGGGAAGTCCGGCAACGGCTCCTACCGCGTGATCAGCATCAAGGACCGCCTCTACGCCTCGGGCGACGTCTACGACGGACTGCTCCCCGAGGGCAAGACCTGGGTGGGCGGCAAGGGCGGCAGCGCCCTCTTCCTCCAGCACCCCGACGTGCTGGAGCCGGCCGTGCTGGCCGCCCTGGTGAAGGACCCCTCCGGCAAGCACTCCCGCGACGGCCGGCGGCACCAGGGCACGCTGACCTACGCGGAGCTGTACAAGCTCTCCTCGCACTTCCGCGCCACCGTCCGCACCAAGCCGACCGGCGAGTCCGGCAAGACCGAGATCTCCTGGCGGCTCTGGCTCGACGGCAAGGGCCTGCCCCAGCGCGCGGCGGTCACCGAGACCCTCTCCATCGGCAAGTCGTCGCTGACCACGACGTCCGACACCCGCTTCAGCGGCTGGGGCTCGAAGGTCACCGTCACCGCTCCGCCCGCCGACCAGGTCGCCGACGAGAAGGACCTGGGCGCCGACGTGCCCGACCCCAAGGAGCTCGTCAACACCCTGGGCTCGCACCGCAGCAACGACTGACGGCGCCGACGTAGCCGAACGCCTTCCGGGCCCGGCGCCACCACCGGGTCCGGGAGGAACCGCGCCCGCCGTACGGCATGCCGTACGGCGGGCGGTCCAGGAGACGGCCGGGAGCGGCGAACACCGCTCCCGGCCGTCTCCCGTAATGGGCACCCCACCCCGCGAGGCGGCCTTTCCCTGACCGGTCCATCCATCGCCGCGTCTCGCGCGCTCATGTAATCAGCGAACAGTGCTCCCGCGGGCGGATATCACGCGGAATATCGATATCCCGTGGACATGCGTCGCCCCGGCCTCTTCCCGGAGAGCACGCCGATTCCCCGCCGGCCGCCCGGCTCCCGGGACATTCCCCACTGGAACGGCTCATCCTCGCGCAAAGCCGGAATGCGGAGTTGTCAGCCCGCGGCATAGCCGCGCGGACGCCGGTGGCCTAGCTTGGCGGATCCTGGCTTCCGGTGAGGGGGATCCGATGAGACGGTGGGCCGTTCCGCTCGTCGCGGTGGCGCTGGCCGCCGCGCCGCCGCAGCAGGGTACGGCGCAGGCCGACACCACGCAGGCCGACACCGCGCGGAGCGGTGCCGCACGGAGCGGGGCC
>NZ_CDRNDK010000735.1:0-2098 GCF_977012225.1 Planomonospora algeriensis
TCCGGTACGGCGGGCGCGCCGTACCGCCGGGAGGCCCGGGCCGGGCGCGCCTGGTCGGCCTGGGCGCGCGGGGTGGTGCGGCTTCGCGTGCCGGCCGCCCTGCTCTCCGGCGGCCTGCTGATCGCGCTGACCGTGACCGCGTCCGGCCTCGACCTGGGCCTGCCCGAGAGCGGCGACCTGCGCACCTCGGGACCCGGCTACGAAGGGCTGGCCGCGCTCCGGCGGGCCGGCGTCCCCGCCGGTTCCCTCACCCCGTTCGACGTGCTGGTCACCGGCGACCCCGGGCCGGCGGCCGAGCGGATCAGGGCCGTCGAGGGCGTCTCCGCCGTGCTCGCCCCGGAGGGCCCGTCCTGGCGGCGGGACGGCACGGCGGTCGTCACCGTGCTCCCGGTCGCGGAGAACGGGAGCGACGCGGGCCGGCAGACCATCACCCGGGTCCGCCGGGCCGTACCGGGCACCGTCCGGGTGGGCGGCGGCGCGGCGCAGAGCATGGACTTCCGGGAGCACGCCTACGGGGCCTTCCCGTGGATGCTCGCGTTGATCGCGCTGGCCACGTTCGTGATGCTGGCCCGGGCGTTCCGCTCCCTGCTGCTGCCGCTCAAGGCGATCGCGCTCAACCTGCTCTCGCTGGGCGCGGTGATCGGTGCGATGGTCCTGCTCTGGCAGTCCGGCTGGGGGACCCGCGAGCTGCTCGGCATCCAGCCGACCGGCTCGATCGGCGAGTTCGTCCCCTTGACGATCTTCGCCTTCCTGTACGGCCTCAGCATGGACTACGAGGTGTTCATCCTGGCCAGGATGCGCGAGGAGTACGACAGGTCCGGTGACACCGTCCGCGCGGTGGTCGAGGGTGTCGGCCGGACCGGCCGCCTGGTCACCTCGGCCGCGCTGATCCTGTTCGTCTCCTTCGCCGCCCTGGCCATGACGCCCGAGCTGGACGTGAAGGTGTTCGCCAGCGGCCTGGCCCTGGGCATCCTGCTAGACGCGACCCTCATCCGGGGTGTCCTCGTCCCGGCCGTGGTCGCGATGATGGGCCCCTGGAACTGGTGGCTGCCCGGCTGGGCCGCCCGGCTGCTGCGGGTGGAGCCCTCACCGCTGCGGGCCGGACCCGCCGTGCGGCCCGCGGACGGGGCGGTGACCTCCCCCGGGGGCGATCCTCCGCCCCGGACCGCGTGAAACGTCCCGATTACCCCCTTCGATCCAGGGTAGTCCGAGCCCCATGTCCGATTCTCAGGAGCTCATCGCTGACCGGTATCGGCTGCTGGAACACATCGGCCGGGGGGGCATGGGCACGGTCTGGCGGGCCCGGGACGAGGTGCTCGGCCGGAACGTGGCCGTCAAGGAGGTCATCCCCTCGCCCGATCTGACGGGGCCCGAACGCGAGGTCTTCACCGTCCGCACGCTCCGGGAGGCGCGTGCGGCCGGCCGGGTCGGTCATCCGTGCGTCGCGACGGTCTACGACGTCGTCGAGGAGCGGGGCCGTCCCTGGATCGTGATGCAGCTGGTGGACTCCCGCACGCTCGGCGCGGTGATCAGGGAGGACGGGCCGCTGCCGCCGGCCCGGGTGGCGAGGATCGGGCTGGAGGTGCTCGGCGCGCTGGTCGCCGCGCACCGGGTGGGCGTCCTGCACCGCGACGTCAAGCCGGACAACGTGCTGCTCGCCGCCGACGGCCGGGCGGTGCTGACCGATTTCGGCATCGCGATGCTGGAGGGCGACTCCTCGGTGACCAGGACCGGGGCGCTCATCGGCACGCCGGCCTTCATCGCGCCGGAGCGGGCGGGCGGCGGCCCCGCGGAGTTCGCCTCCGACCTGTGGTCGCTCGGCGTGACACTGTACATGGCGGTCGAGGGGCGCTCCCCCTTCCAGCGCGCCCATCCCCTGGCCACGCTCGCCGCGGTCATGCACGAACCGCCGCCCCCGCTCCGGTACGCCGGGGCGCTGGGGCCGGTGATCGCCGGCCTGCTCCGCAAGGACCCGCGGCTGCGCATGTCCGCCCAGGAGGCGTGCGCCTCCCTGCGCGCGATCGTGGACGGGACCGCGCCCGACCCCACCATGCCGATCGACCTGACGGCCCGCGATCGCGGTCCCGCCGCGGGGAGC
>NZ_CDRNDK010000736.1:0-2097 GCF_977012225.1 Planomonospora algeriensis
CGCCGGCCCGGCTGGCCCGGTCCCGCCCCGGGCGCTCACCCGCCGAAGCGGAACGCCCCCGGCCGGGGCGCGCGGGTCAGGCGCCGGTAGAGCGTCGTCGGCCCGGGCCAGTTGTTGACCACCCGGCCCGCCGCGTTCTTGTACCAGCTCGTGCACCCCGCCTGCCAGACCATGTCGTCCAGCGCCCGCTCCAGCCTCCGCCGCCAGGCGTCCATCGCCTCGGGCCGCACCTCCATCGGCCCCGCGCCCGCCAGGTACGGCAGGCAGCCCATGATGTAGCGGACCTGGCACTCGAGCATGAAGACGATCGAGTTGTGGCCCAGGTTGGTGTTGGGCCCGTACAGCAGGAACAGGTTCGGGAAGTGCGGCACGGCGATGCCCAGGTAGGCCTCCGCGCCGTCCTTCCACTCCTCGTGCAGGCGGCGGCCCTGCCTGCCGACGACCTCGATCGGCGCGAGGAAGTCGGTGGTCTGGAACCCCGTCGCGTAGACGATCACGTCGGTCTCGCGGTGGCCGGCGACGGTCTCCACCCCCGAGGGCGTGACGCGGACGATCGGGTCGGTGACGACGTCCACGTCGGGCCGGGCCAGCGCCGGGTAGAACGCGCTGTCGATGACGACCCGCCGGCAGCCGACCGGGTAGGCCGGGGTGAGCTTGGCCCGCAGCTCCGGGTCGGGGATCCGGGCGTGCAGGTGTTCCAGGGCGCGCTTGCGGAGCAGCCCGGTGCTCCACCCGCCCGCCAGGGCGCTGTGCAGGGTGGCCTCGGCGTAGCGGTAGACCCACTCGCGGTAGGCCCGCTGCAGGAACGGGACGTACCGGAAGGCCGCCCGCGCCGCCGGGCCGAAGACGGCGTCCGGCTTGGGGATCACCCAGTTGGGGGTGCGCTGGAAGACGTCGAGGTGTCGGGCGGCCTCGGCCACCGGCGGGATGAGCTGGGCCGCCGACGACCCGCTCCCGATCACGGCCACCCGCCTGCCCGTCAGGTCCGCCGAGTGGTCCCAGCGGGCCGAGTGGAAGGAGGGACCGGCGAAGGACGACATGCCGGGGATGTCGGGCAGGCGGGGCCGGTTGAGCTGGCCGACGGCCGAGAGCACCACGTCGAAGAGCTGCTCGCCGTCCGCCGTGCGCACCCGCCACCGGCCCAGGGACTCGTCGAAGGCGATCGAGGTGACCTCGGTGCCCAGCCGGATGCGCGGGCGCAGGCCGTACTTGTCGGCGCAGGACTCCAGGTAGGCGAGGATCTCCGGCTGCCCCGGGTAGCGGCGGGTCCAGCTGGAGTACTTCTCGAAGGAGAAGGAGTACAGGTGCGAGGGGATGTCGCAGCCCGCCCCCGGATAGGTGTTGTCCCGCCAGGTGCCCCCGACGTCGCCGCCCTTCTCGAAGACCGTGTAGGAGCGGACGCCGGCCTGCTCCAGCCGGATGGCCATGCACAGCCCGCCGAACCCGGCACCGATGATCGCGACAGTGGGACTCATACGCCGGCCCTCCACGAGTCAGGATCCACTTACACTAGGCGATCCGCGCGCCCGGAAACAGGGGCGGAGACGACGACGGCGGCGGGGCCGGGACCCGGGAGGGGGCCGCGCCCCGGACGGAGGAAGCCGGGGAGGGGGCGCGCCTCGGAAAGGGGACGCGGGGGGCGGCGGGGGCGGCGGGGTTCGGCCCCTCCCGGAGCGGGCCGGTAGTCTGCCGCACGTGTCCACCCTCGCCGACGCCGTCACCGAGCTCGAGACCCTCTACGACCCCGCCTGGGCGGAGTCGTGGGACGCGGTCGGGCTCGTCTGCGGCGACCCCGCCCAGCCCGTCCGGAAGATCCTGTTCGCGGTGGACCCGGTCGCCGCCGTCGCCGACGAGGCGCTGTCCTGGGGCGCCGACCTGATCGTGACCCACCACCCGCTCTACCTGCGCGGCACCACGACCGTCGCGGCCACCACCTTCAAGGGCCGGCTGGTCCACCGGCTGATCAAGAACGACGTGGCCCTCTACACCGCCCACACCAACGCCGACGTCGCCGACCCCGGAGTCTCCGACGCGCTCGCCCGCGCCGTGGGCCTGACCGGGCCGCTGGTCCCGCTGAGCCCCGCCGCCGACGACCCC
>NZ_CDRNDK010000737.1:0-2093 GCF_977012225.1 Planomonospora algeriensis
CGAACCCGCCCGGCCCGGAGGGGCCGCCGGGGAGGTGGGCCGTCCCCGGGAAGGCGGGCGGTCCGGGCATCGAGGGGTCACGCAGACCGGCGAGCGTGGTCGTGGACGATCCCGGCGCGGGACCTCCGCCGTCCGGCTGTCCGGGCAGGTGCGGGGAGGCGCCGCCCGTGTTCACCTCCCCGCCCGTGCCCGTCCCCGGAGCCCCCGGCACGCCGCCGGGGATCGGGTGGACGATCCCGGACGGGTCGAGGCCGGGCACGGTCCCCCCGTCGCCCGGGAGCCCTCCGATCCCGTACGGATCGTCGTCCAGACCGGGGTCGAGGGCGACGAGCCCCGGCTGGCCCCCCGTCAGGTCCGAGGGGAGCTTCGGCGACGGGCCGCCGGGGAGACCGGTCGGCTTGTAGTCGGGCAGATCCAAGTCCGTGGGGGTGGGCAGCGCCTGCTGGACGTCGGGGGGCAGCTCCGCGTAGAGCGCGCGGATCTTCTCGTTCACCTCGTAGAAGTGGTCCCTGGCCCGGCGCTGGACCCGGTAGATCCCGTAGAACGGCGTGAGGTCGGCCCAGTCGATGTCCCGGTCCGTCCGCGAGTCCCGGCCCTGCTCGACGACCACCTCGCGCTGCGCCCAGACGATCGTGTCGGCGTACTTGCGCAGCACCGCGCCGGTGGCGTTCAGCTTGTCGGCGAGCTCGCGCATGGTCGCGTGCAGGAACTGCAGCTGCTTCTGGACCTCGACGCCCGCCGGTCCCTTCAGATACCGGGCCAGCTCCGCGGCCCGCGCCTTGAGCTCCGCCGCGCCCGCCTCGAGCGCCCCGTGGCCGGCGACGTAGTAGTCGCCCGCCCGCCGCACCGCGACCGGATCGGCGCCGTCGATCCACTCCTGGATCCGCTTCTCCAGGTAGTCGAAGTAGGAGATGTGCGCCTCTTCGGTGGCCAGCGGCCCGTCCGTGGGCTTGACCCTGATCCTCTGCACGTCCGCCATGACCGTCCGCCCCCGCCCCGTGCTCAGCGCCGGTCGCCCGGCAGGCCGTAGGCCTGTTCCGCGCCGTCGTAGGACCTGGCCATCTCCACCAGCGCGTTGACGGACTCCCCGTACTGCCGGACCAGTGAGGCGTACAGGCCGCTGCCCGGGCTGCCCGGGTCCCCGACGAGGACGGAGTAGGCCGAGACGATCCCCATGGAGAACTGCTGCGCGGTCTGCCACTGGCCGAGCTGGGCCTCGCTCAGCGCGCAGTGGCGCTGCAGGTCGGGCAGCGACCCCGCGCCCTGCGGGGGCGGCGAGGGCGGCGAGAAGTCGTCACCGGGCTTGTGGTCACCCGCCGGCGCGGGCTCCGCGCCGCCCGCGGTCAGCGCCTTCAGCGCCTTCTCCAGCTCCCCCGCGATCCGCTTCACCTCCGTGCGGTCCACCTCGGCGCCGTGCTTGCGGTCGGCCTCCGTCAGGCCGGGCCAGTCTGGATCCAGTTGAAACGCCATGCCGTGCCTTCCAGGAGCCGGGAGGGGTCAGGTGATGACCGGGGGAATCACCTCGTGGCCGGTGTTCCAGACGTCGTGCTCCTCGGTCAGCCAGCTCGTCCGCTCCTGGCCCTGCGACTCCTCGCCGCCTGCGGCGCCGCCCATCGGCATGAACGGCATCATCGGCGCGCCGCCCGCGGCGGTGCCCCGCAGCGAGGGCAGGGCCGCCCCCGCCGCCGGCACCCGAGCCGCCGCCCAGGACCGGAGGCACGCTCGTCATCGGCCCGCCGATCCCGAGCGGGTTCGGCCGGACCACCGTGCCGGGACCGGAGCCGGGGCCGAAGCCTGAGCCGGGACCGAAGCCTGAGCCGGGCTGCGCGGTGACCGCCGCCGGATTCTGCGTGGTCGTCAGGGCCGTGGCCGGATCGTTCGGGGTGAAGGCGGCGACCTCGGTGGTCCGGGGGTCGCCGGCGCCGGCCTGACCGATCACCGGGGGAACCGTGCCGTCACCGGTGACGCCCGAGCCCGGGAACGCGCCGTTCCCGTTCCCGCCGGGACCGGAGCCCGGTCCGCTCCCGCCCGGCGCGCCTCCACCGGGCTCGGTCCCGCCGCCGGGACCGCTCCCGCCGGGGTCGGTTCCGCCG
>NZ_CDRNDK010000738.1:0-2091 GCF_977012225.1 Planomonospora algeriensis
GTTCAACCTGCAGATCCGTGCACTAGGCCGGACACACATCTGCGGAACGCAGGCCCGCCGAACCGGACTTGATGGTTTCCCGATCATTCGGCTCTCCAGTGATCACTGCGTGAGGGGGCGAGCCGGGTCTCGGTGGATGAGGTCGTGGCAGGAGGCACAGACCACAAGGGTCTTTCTGCGCCGGGTGGCCATGGCCTTGGCCCACTGGGGTTGAAGCGGTCCGGGCGCTCCGAGTTCTGCGAGTTTCCGGACGTGGTGGACCTGGACCTCGCCGGTATGTCCGCAGATCTCGCAGATAGCCGCGAGGAGCCGGGCCAGCAGCTCCTTTGCGGATGGGTCGCGTCCTCGGAGCGGTGTAAAAAGCTCGACGAGGTAGGTGCCGTGGGTGGATCTTAAGCGGCCTCGACAGTCGCTGCCAAGGCTGGCTGGTCGGCGGGGTGAAGCCGGGTCGGCGGGTGCAGGAGAGCGCGCCGCAGGTCCTGCAGGACGCGCAGCCCGGCCGGGGTCATGGTGAAACCGCGCCAACCGCGTGAGGCCCGGTCCAGCACCGCCCAGACCAGGGACACGCAGGAGGTCTCGCCGGGGAAGCGGCCGATGACCTTCACGCGGCGGCGGGTCTCGCCGAAGGTCCGCTCGATGAAGTTGGAGTGGCGCACGCGCTTGTGGTGCTCGACCGGGAAACGCAGGTAGGTGGTCAGGCTGCGGCGGTCGGTCAGCATGCTCTTGACCGCCGCCGGGTAGGGGCGGCCCCAGGTTTCGGCGAAGGCGTCGATGCGGGCCTGCACCAGTTCGACCAGGTGCTGGCCGGGCGCGACGGCCGCCTCGTCGAGGCCGGTCAGGTCGAAGATGCTCCAGTAGGCGGCCTTGACCGCGGTCTGGTCGGCGGATGAGACCTTGGCGGCGATGTTGCGCAGGCGGTGAACGAGGCAGCGCTGGCGCAGCGAGGCGGGGAAGACCTGCTCGGCGGCCGAGATCAGCCCGGGGGCGCCGTCGGAGACGATCAGCAGCGGCGGGCGCAGGCCGCGGCCGACGAGCTCGGTCAGGAAGTCGTGCCAGGCGTCGGTGGATTCGGCTGCGGCGGCGGCCAGGCCGACGAAGACGGGCTTGCCGGCGGTGGTGATGCCCCAGGCGGCCAGCACCGGTTCGGCCCGGCTGCCGTCGTGCATCTTGAAATGCGAGGCGTCGACGAACAGGTAGTCCAGCTCGATGCCGGTCAGGTCGCGCCGGCACCAGGCGTCGTATTCGGCGACGATGGCCTGGCAGATGGCCGAGACCGTGGACTTGGACAGGGCGGCTTCGGGGCCGAGGGCGTCGGCGAGGGTCGCTTCGACGTCGCGGACCGACAGGCCGCGCACGAACGAGGCGATGACGAGGGTCTCCAGGGCATGGGTACGGGTGACGCCGGTGCCGAACAGGCGGGAGGCGAAGGCCTCGGTGGTGCCGCGGAGTTTGGGGCGGGCGATGGTGATCGGCCCGGAAGTGGTCTTGATGGTGGTGGGGCAGTGGCCGTTGCGGTGGCCGGGCCGCACCATCGTCTCCTCGCCGGCCGCTGTGGCGCGCTGGTAGCGGGCGCGGCCGAGGAAGGCGTCGACCTCGGCTTCCACGGCGGTCTGGATGATCAGGCGGGCGCCCAGGCGGGCGACGTCTTCGAGGACCTCGACGAGGTCGCGGCCGTCGGTGAACAGGGCGTCGATTTCGGCGCGGATGGCCTGGGTGGGGGATACTCGACGGGTCACGGGCGTGGGACTCCTTCGTACGGAACTTGGCGGTTCAGTACGGAACCTACGCTCGTGATCTATTTACACCGTATCCGGGACGCGACCTTTGCGGATAGTCGACCCGGATCGGCTGGCGGCCGATGACCGTAGCCGTTTTCTGCCGGTGGAGCGTGATCTCTCCGAACCGAGCGACCAGTGGCTGTCTGCTGTCGCGTTCGAGGCGTGCCTCGAAGCAGGTGCGCGGCCCGTGCGGTGTCTGGATCTTGGCCTTGTGCTTCCTGTCCATCTTCGACACCGGCGAACAGTGCTTGCCCGCCAGGCCTGCGTTCCGCAGATGTGTGTCCGGCCTAGTGCACGGATCTGCAGGTTGAAC
>NZ_CDRNDK010000739.1:0-2086 GCF_977012225.1 Planomonospora algeriensis
GCCGTACGGCCAGCCCCCGCCCCCCGGACAGCAGTACCCCTACGGCGGCCAGCCGTACGGCCAGCAGGCGTACGGCCAGCAGGCGTACGGCGCGGCGCCCGGCCCCTACGGCTACGGGGCCCGCCCGCGCTCAAGCCCGGCGTCATCCCGCTGCGCCCGCTGACCCTCGGCGACATCTACAACGGCGCGGTCCAGTTCATCCGCGACAACCCCAAGGCGACCCTCGGGCTCTCGGCCGCGGTGGCCGTCGCCCTGCAGGTCATCTCCTTGATCATCACGGTGGTCGTCCTCGGCTCCCTGGCGGTCACGTTCACCGAGATGATCGCCTCGCAGGACCGGCCGGGCGACCCCGACCAGGTCCTCACCCTGGTGGGCGGCGCCATCGCGGGCGTGTTCGCCCTCGTCTTCGTCACCCTCGTCATCCAGATGATCGGGACCGTGCTGCTGAGCGGCATGCTGACCAGCGTGCTCGGGCGCGCGGTCTTCGGCGAGCACATCTCGATCGGGGAGGCCTGGCGGCTCACCCGCGGCCGGGTGCTCCCCCTGCTGGGCCTGGCCGTCCTGTCGGCGGTCATGGTCTACGGCGCCTTCATCGCGATCTTCCTCGTCGGCAACGTCCTGCTCGCCGCCCTCATCGCGGCGAGCGGACCCGCCTGGCTCGCCATCCTGCTCTTCATCGCCTGCTTCCTGGGCGCCGTCGTCGTGGCGGCGTTCCTCTACACCAAGCTCAGCCTGGCCGGGCCGGTGATCGTGCTGGAGCGGGCCGGGGTGGGCGCCGCGATCGGCCGGTCGTTCCACCTCGTCAAGGGCGACTTCTGGCGGGTCTTCGGCATCCTCCTGCTGACCGCGATCATCACCGGGCTGGTCGGCACGGTCATGGGCCTGCCGTTCAGCTTCGCCGGCGAGGCGATCAGCTCCACCGACCCCTACACCGGGCTCCCCACGGGGATCGCCGGCCTCACGCTGACCGCGTTGGGCGGCATCATCGCCTCGACCATCACCTATCCCTTCTCCGCCGCCGTCACCGCCCTGCTCTACGCCGACCGCAGGATGCGCGGCGAGGCGTTCGACCTGGTGCTGCAGACCGCCGCCACGGACCGCGGGCGGGGCCTGGGCACGTCCCCCGAGGACCTGTGGCACCCGTCCCACGCCGCGAGCCACCGGGCCCACGGCTACGGAGCACCGCCCCAGGACCCCGGCCAGGGTTACGGCCAGGGTTACGGCGGACCCGCCGGGCAGGGCTACGGCCCCCCGCCCCAGGGCGGCTACGGAGCACCGCCCCAGGACCCCGGCCAGGGCTACGGCCCCCCGCCCCAGGACCCCGGAGCATGGCCCCGGTGACCGTCCCGCCGATCATCCCGTCGACCGGCCCGCTCACCGACGGCGTCCCGGTCGACATCGCCCGCGACGCCGCCAGGGAGGCGGCCGTCCGCGAGCTGGCCAAGCCGGTCTACCCGAGGGAGTCCTGGTGGGACCGGGTCTCCGGTGCCGTATGGGACTGGCTCGAAGGGCTCCTCGACGCCGCCGCGGGGCTGCCCGGCGGATGGTTCTCGATCCTCCTGCTGGCCTTCGTCGTCCTGCTCGTCGCCCTCCCGGTCCTGTCGATGGCGCGCCGGGCGACCCGAGCCCGGCGCGTCCGCGGCGGCGAGCTGTTCGAGGCCGCGGCCCGCTCGGCGGCCGAGCACCGGGCGGAGGCCGAGCGGCACGCGGCCGAGCGGCGGTGGGCCGAGGCGATCAGGGAACGCTGCGGGCCGTCGCCCGCGATCTGGAGGAGCGGGCCGTCGTCGAGGAACTGCCCGGCCGTACCGCGGACGAGCTGGCCGCCGAGGCGGGCCGGGCGCTGCCCGGGTTCGCCGGCGAGCTGGCGGAGGCCGCCCGGCTCTTCGACGACGTCACCTACGGCGACCTGCCCGGCACGCCGAGGGCTACGGGCGCCTGGCCGGGCTCGACGACCGGCTCCGCGCCGCCCGGCCGGCGCTCTCGGGACTCCCGGGAGGAACCCCGTGACCCCCGGCGCGCCCGCCTCCCCGCAAGGGACCCCGGACGCCTCCGCGCCCGGGACCGCCGAGGTCCCCGTCGCCGCGCA
>NZ_CDRNDK010000740.1:0-2072 GCF_977012225.1 Planomonospora algeriensis
CGTCCCCGGGCCTCCGCGGATGATCCGCGCGGTCCGCGGCGGCCCTGCGCGCGGCGGCCTCCGGGAGCGGTTCGGGTGCGGAACCGCCGCCGGGGAAAGACGGATCCCCCGCCTGCGCCGTCTTCCCGCGGATCGGAGGCGGAGGGGAGAATCGCGAAGGGCCGGTGAGCGGCTAGACTTCGGCGAAGCGCTCGCGGTGCGCCCCCGCACCGGAGCCCCGTCGCCAGCAGCCGCTGCATGAGGAGCCACTGACTTGTCCCGTCGCCTGTTCACCTCCGAGTCGGTCACCGAGGGCCACCCGGACAAGATCGCAGACCAGATCAGCGACGCGATTCTCGACGCCATGCTCAAGGGAGACCCCAAGAGCCGGGTCGCGGTCGAGACGCTGATCACCACCGGTCAGGTCCACGTCGCCGGAGAGGTGACGACGGAGACCTACGTAGACATCCCGGGTCTCATCCGCGAGAAGATCCTCGAGATCGGCTACGACGCCTCGCACAAGGGCTTCGACGGCGCCTCCTGCGGCGTGTCGGTGTCCATCGGCGCGCAGTCCCCTGACATCGCGCAGGGCGTCGACGCCGCCTACGAGGCCCGCGAGGGCGAGGCCGGCGACGAGTTCGACCGCCAGGGCGCCGGCGACCAGGGCCTCATGTTCGGCTACGCCTGCCGGGAGACCCCCGAGCTGATGCCGCTCCCGATCCAGCTCGCGCACCGCCTGGCCGAGCGCCTGTCGCAGGTCCGCAAGGACGGCACGGTCCCCTACCTGCGCCCCGACGGCAAGACCCAGGTCACCATCGAGTACGACGGCGACAAGCCGGTCCGCCTCGACACGGTGGTCGTCTCCACCCAGCACGCGGCCGAGATCGACCTCAAGGAGATGCTCGCGCCGGACATCAAGGAGCACGTGGTCGACCCGGTCCTGGCCGGCCTGGAGCTGGAGACCGAGGGCTACCGGCTGCTGGTCAACCCGACCGGCCGCTTCGAGATCGGCGGTCCGATGGGCGACGCCGGCCTGACCGGCCGCAAGATCATCGTCGACACCTACGGCGGCATGGCCCGCCACGGCGGCGGCGCCTTCTCCGGCAAGGACCCGTCCAAGGTCGACCGCTCGGCCGCCTACGCCATGCGCTGGGTCGCCAAGAACATCGTGGCCGCCGGTCTGGCCGACCGCGCCGAGGTGCAGGTCGCCTACGCCATCGGCAAGGCGCACCCGGTGGGCGTGTTCGTCGAGACCTTCGGCACCGAGAAGACCGACATCGCCAAGATCCAGGCCGCCGTGCTCGAGGTCTTCGACCTGCGCCCGGCCGCGATCATCCGCGACCTCGACCTGCTCCGCCCGATCTACTCCGAGACCTCCGCCTACGGCCACTTCGGCCGCCCGGAGTTCTCCTGGGAGGCCACCGACCGCGCCGACGCCCTGCGCGCCGCCGCCGGCCTGTAGTCCCGCCACGGTAAGAGCCCCCGGTGGACCCGTTCCGCCGGGGGCTCTCGCCGTGTCCTCGGGCGGTCCCGGCGGATCGGTGAGAGGCGCCCGCGGTGTCTGGTAGGACATGTGGGTGACCCACACGATCCCCTCCCCGGACGACGGCGCCCTGCTTCCGCTGGACGCCGTCCGCGAGCGGCCCGCCCCCGCGCGGGGCGCCGGACCGGTGCGGGGCGTGCCGGAGCCGGCCGCCGAGCTGCCCGTCGCGCGGGTCGCCGTGGACACGCCGCTGCCCCATCTGGACCGGCCGTTCGACTACCTCGTCCCGGCCACCCTGGACGCCGCGGCCGTGCCGGGCTGCCGGGTCCGGGTCCGCTTCGCGGGCAAGCTCGCCGACGGGTTCCTGCTGGAGCGGGTGGAGACGAGCGAGCACCCCGGGAAGCTGGCCCGGCTGGAGCGGGTGGTCTCCGCCGAGCCGGTGCTGACCCCGGAGGTCGCCGCCCTGGCCCGCGCCGTCGCCGACCGCTACGCCGGGACCCTGGCCGACGTCCTGCGCCTGGCCGTCCCGCCGCGCCACGCCAGAGTCGAGGCCGAGCCGCGCACCCGGGAGCCCGAGGAGGCCCGGGAGCCCTGGAGGCCGCCGGGCCGG
>NZ_CDRNDK010000741.1:0-2060 GCF_977012225.1 Planomonospora algeriensis
GCTGCCTCCCGAGGCGACGGTCCGGCTGGCCGAGGTGCGCCGCCGCGCGGAACACGACCTGGCGTCCGCGCGGGTCGTGCTCGCCCGGGCCCAGAGCCGGAGCGGCGATCACGGCCCCGCCCTGCCCGGACTCGAGGAGGCTCTGCGCGCCCGTCCCGACGACGAGGGGCTGCTCGCCGACCTCCTGCGCAGCGAGGCGGCGGTGCGCGGGACGGGCGCCGCCCTCGACCGCTTCGCGCGTCACCGGTCGGACCTCCGCGACCGGACCGGCGCCGACGTCGGTCCGGAGCTGCGGCGGGTCCACCGTGAGCTGCTGGCGCTCGACAGTCCCGTGCGCTCGGGGGTGCGGTTCGACACGACCCCGCTGCTCGGCCGCGACGACGACCTCCGGCGGGTGCGGGCGCTGCTCGCCTCCTCTCGGGTGGTCTCGATCCTCGGCCCGGGCGGGCTCGGCAAGACCCGGCTCGCCCATTCCGTCGCCCGCGAGGCTCCGCAGCCGGTGGTGCACTTCGTCGAGCTGGTCGGCGTGACCGCGCCCGAGGACCTGGTCGGCGAGGTGGGCTCCGCGCTCGGCGTCCGCGACTCGGTGGCCGGACTCCGCACGCTCACTCCGCAGCAGCGCGCCGACGTCCGCGCCCGGATCGCCCGGCAGCTCGACCTCGCCCCGGCACTGCTGGTGCTCGACAACTGCGAGCATCTGGTGGAGGCCGTCGCCGACCTGGTCGCCTATCTGACCGCGACCACGCGGGAGCTGCGCGTCCTGGCCACCACCCGCTCGCCGCTGGCGATCGCCGCCGAGCGCGTCTACCCGCTGCCGCAGCTGGGCACCGATGACGCCGTGGAGCTGTTCCACGACCGCGCGACCGCGGCCCGGCCCGGGGTGCGCCTCGACGAGGACGACGTGCGTGCCGTCGTGGCCCGGTTGGACGGCCTGCCGCTCGCGATCGAGCTGGCCGCCGCGAAGGTGCGGGTGATGTCACCGGCCGAGATCGCCCGCCGGCTGGAGGACAGGTTCGCGCTGCTGCGCGGCGGCGACCGGAGCGCTCCCTCCCGGCACCGGACGCTGCTGGCGGTGATCGACTGGTCCTGGAACCTCCTCGGCGCGCGGGAGCGCCGGGCCCTGCGCCGCCTCTCCGCCTTCCCGGACGGCTTCACCCTCGACGCAGCCGAGGAGGTCCTCGGCGGCGACGCCCTCGACGCGGCGGAGGAGGTCCTCGGCGGCGACGTCCTCGACGACGTCACAGAGCTCGTGGAGCAGTCCCTGCTCACCGTCGTGGAGACGGCCGGCGGCGTCCGGTACCGCATGCTCGAGACGGTGCGCGAGTTCGGCCGGGTCCGGCTGGAGGAGGCCGGCGAGACCGCCGGGGCGCGGGCCGCCGTGCGCGCGTGGGCCGTCGGCCACGCCGACCGGCACGGCGTCCGGCTGTACTCGCCGGAGCAGGTCGACGCCATGGATCGGCTGCGTGCGGAGGAGACGAACCTCGCCGACGTCCTGCGCGAGGCCCTCACCGATCCCGACCCGGAGGCGGTGGTGGTGCTGTTCGCCGCGCTGGGCGGCTACTGGACGATCCGCGGGGACCATCCGCGCAGCATCGTCCTCACCCCGGCCGTCGCCACCGCCCTGACCGGCTGGACGCCGCCGCCCCGGCTCCTCGATCGGACCCGGGTGGCCCTGGGCATCGTGCTGCTCAACACCGTCGTCGTCTCCTTCGAGGAGACCGGGGCGCTGACGCGGATGCTGTCCGAGCTGGGTGCCGACTCGGCGAATCCGGCCGTCCGGGCGCTGGTGACCGTACTGCTCACCATGCTGGCGGACCCCCATGACGGTCTCGACGAGCTGACCGCCGATCCCGACCCGCTGGTCCGCTGGATCGCGCTGCACTTCCTGAGCCACGGCCGGGAGAACGCCGGTGACCCGGCCGGCGCGATCGAGGCGGCCCGGGCGGCCCTCGAGCTCGCCGACGAGAACGGCGGTCCCTGGAACCGGGCGGCCCTGCACACCCAGCTCGCCGGCCTGTACGCGAGCTCCGGCGACTTCGCCCCCGGGCCGCCCGGCACGC